>CAYZLN010000153.1:0-3415 GCA_964479295.1 uncultured Gemmatimonadota bacterium | reverse complement strand
CCGGTCGTCTGGCTCGACGGGGTGCCCTACCCCGGCTACCACATCGACCAGCTCAACCGCGACGACATCATGGCGATGGAGATCTACCGCGGCCCCTCGGAGACGCCCCCCCGGTTCGACTTCCAGGGGGAGGGGTGCGGGACCATCGTCGTCTGGACCCAGGACGGCATCGACCGGCGCGGAGACCGCTGACAGCCGGGCCGTAGGCCGCTTCCGAGACCGGGCCCGGCCTGCGGGCCGCGCGCCACGGTCCCGGCGGCCCCGTCCGGCGCCGCGTCGTCGGCGCGTCAGGCGTCGAGGGCGACCTCCGCGTCGACGGTGAGCTCCGTGCGGAGGCTGTGGAGGACGCTGCAGTAGCGCTCCAGCGAGAGGTCGACCGCCCGCTCGGCCGCCCCCCGGTCGACGTCCCCCCGGATCCGGAAGACGAGCTTCACGCGGGTGAAATAGCGCGGCGTCTCCCGGCGGCGGGTCCCCGTCGCCTCGACCACGAGGCCCTCCACCTCGTGGCGGCCCTTGCGCAGGATCTCCACGACGTCGATGCCGGCGCAGCTCGCCAGGGCCTCGAGCAGCATCCCGGTGGGCGAGGGGCTCAGCGCCCCCTCCCCGTCGATGGACGTGACCGCCCCGCCCTCGGTGCGGCCCTCGAAGCGCATGCCCTCCTTCCACGTCACCGAGACCGCCTGCTCCTGGCCCGTCATCGTCCGAATCCCTCCCGTACCGTCCGTCTACCGTCCGTCGCCTGCGTCGGTCGCGCACCGCCCCCCCGGCCGCCCGCGTTGCGCAGCGGCGGAGGGCCCGGAATGTTGCGCCGGCGGGCCGCGTGGCGCCAGCCGCGCCAGCGGAGCGCGTCGGCCCCGGGGCGGCGTCGAATCCCGGCGAGGGAGGGCGAGCGTGAGCGAAGAGACCCCCGGAGCGAAGGCCGGATGGGCCCGGCGGCTCGACCGCGTCCGCTGGCTCGGGCCCGGCATGGTCGTGGCCGCCACCGCCATCGGCGCCAGCCACCTCGTCCTCGCCCCGACCGCCGGCGCCAGCTTCGGGTACGCCCTCCTCTGGGTGATCCCGTTCGCCCACCTCTTCAAGTACCCGGCGTTCGAGTTCGCCCCCCGCTACGCGATCGCCACGGGCGAGACGCTCCTGGACGGGTACGCCCGGGTCCCCGGGCCCCGGGGTTGGGCGCTCTGGGTCTTCCTGGCCGGCACCTTCGTCCAGGGCGTGACCGTGCTGGCCGGCGTCCTCGGGGTGGCCGCGGCCGTGGCGCACGCGGCGCTGCCGGGCCTGCCCCTCTGGGCGTGGAGCCTCGGCCTGGGCGCCCTCGTGGCCGCGCTTCTGGCCAGCGGCGGCTTCGACGGCCTCTCGGCCCTGAGCAAGCTCATGCTCCTCGTCCTCGCGACGATGACCGCCGTGGCCTTCCTCGCCACGCCCCCGGCGGCGGGCGACTGGCTCCGGATGGTGGTCCCCGCGGTGCCCGAGGGCTCGCTGGTGCTCCTGGCCGCCATCCTGGGGTGGATGCCCACGGGCATCGACGTCTCGGTGTGGCACTCCATGTGGGCGCTGGAGCGGGAAGACGTCTGGCGCGAGCGGGCGGCGTCCCCGTCGCCGGACGCGGGCGCGCCGGGGGCGGAGGACCGGGAGACCGCGGACGGCGATCCGGGGCCGGGCCGCGACGTCGGCGGGGGCGGTGCCGCGGAGGGGGCCCTGCGCGTCGGCCTGACGGACCTGCGGGCCGGGTACGGGCTCTCCCTCGCCCTGGGGGTCATGTTCGTGGCCCTGGGCGCCGAGGTGCTCCGGCCGGCGGGGACGGTGCCCGAGGGGGCGGACGTGGCGGTCACCCTGGCCCGGCTCTACACGGACGTGCTGGGCGAGTGGGTGCTCCCCGTCTTCCTGGCGGCCGCCTTCTTCGGGATGTTCTCGACGACCTACGGCGTCATGGACGGCTTCCCCCGCGCCTTCGCGGAGACGTGGACGCGACTGCGCCCCGGGTCGTCCTCGCGCCGGGGCCGCCTCTACTGGGGCTTCCTCGCGGCCACCTTCCTGCTGGCGGTGGCCGAGAGCGTGCTCCTCCCCGACCCCGTCGTGCTCGTCACCGTGGCCGCGGTGGCCTCCTTCCTCCTCTCGCCCGTCACCTTCGCCCTGAACTACTGGTGCGCCACCCGGGACCTGGAGCCGCGCCACCGGCCCGGGGCGGGGGTCCGGGCGTGGGCGATCGCCGGGATCCTCTTCTCCGCCGGGGCGGCCGGGTTCTTCCTCTGGGTGGAGTTCCTGCGGTAGCCCGACCGCCGCGGGAGGGCACCCGGGCGGCCCCGGCGGGGTAGGACCCCGGCATGAACCGCCCTTCCCTCCTCCTCGCCGCGTCCGCCGCGCTGGCCGTCGCCGGCACGGCCGCCGTGGTGTCCGGGGCCCCTCCCCGGCCGGACGACCCGGCGGAAGCTCCATCGCTCCAGCCCCCCCTCCCCTCGGCCCACCCGCCGACGGCGCCGTCCCGGGCGAGCTTCTCGGTGGCCTTCGGCGAGCACGTCGTCCCCTACCGGGTCTTCCTCCTCACGGCCCGCCCCGGCGAGGAGGTCGAGATCGAGACCCGACCCGGCCACGGGGAGCCGGGCCGCCCGTCCCCTGCCGCCCCGCCGTCCGGGGACCGATTCGTCCTCCGGGCCTCCGCCGGCACGTCCGTCAGGACGGCACCGGGGTCGTGGAGCTGGTCGGCCCCCGACCGGCCCGGGGCGTACCGCGTGGTGGTTCGCCGCGTGCCCGGCGGGGAGGCCGGCGAGGGGCGGCGGGGCGCGAGCGGCGCGGCGGCCGCCGACTCCGTCGTCCTCAACGCCGTCGTCCTGGTGCCCTTCTCCCGGCTGCGGGACGGCCGCGTCGACGGCTACCGCGTCGGCGAGTACCCGTCCGAGCCCTACAGGGGGCTCGAGCGCTACCGGCGCCCCGCCGGCTTCGTCCGCCTCACCCGCGACCTGGCCGACCTGCGCGTGAGCCCCCACTTCACGCTCGGCCAGTTCCCGACGAAGCGGCCGCGGAGCTGGCCGAAATACCTCGTGCTGGAGGAGCGCCTGCTCCTGAAGCTCGAGATGCTCGTGGAGCGGGCCGCCGCGGAAGGCGTCCCCACGTCCGGGTGGAGGGTGCTGAGCGGCTACCGCTCGCCGTGGTACAACCGGGACATCGGGCGCCCGAAGTACAGCCGACACATCTACGGCGACGCCGCCGACGTCTACGTCGACCGGGACGGCGACGGCCGCATGGACGACCTGGACGGCGACGGGCGCGCGACCCTCCGGGACGCCGACGTGCTCCACCGGATCGTCCAGCGCATGGACGGCGAGCGCCGGATGCGTCACTTCCTGGGCGGGCTCGGGAAGTACCCGACGACCTCCACCCACGGGCCCTTCGTCCACGTCGACACCCGGGGCTACCGGGC
>CAYZLN010000152.1:1741-4784 GCA_964479295.1 uncultured Gemmatimonadota bacterium | reverse complement strand
CGGGGGGGACCCCGCGTCTGCTTCACCCCCCACGTGGTGCCGATGTCGCGGGGGCTGCTGGCCACCTGCTTCGTGCCGCTGGGCCGGGGTCTCGCGGACGACGACGCCCGGGAGCTCTACCGGGACGCGTACGCCGGGGCGCCGTTCGTCCGGGTGGCCGACGCCCCCCCGCGGACGAAGGCCACCGCCGGCTCGAACCACTGCGACGTCGCGGTCCGGGTGGACGAGGAGCGGGGCGCCGCCGTGGCGCTGGCGGCTCTGGACAACCTGGGGAAGGGGGCGGCCGGCCAGGCCGTCCAGAACATGAACCTGATGTTCGGACTCGACGAGAGGGAGGGACTGTGGACCACTCCGATCTACCCGTGAGCGCGGACCCCGAGGCCCCTGCGACGGGGGCCCCCGGCCGTCCCGCGGGCCCGGACGACACGGGCGGGGCGGGGGCGCGGAACGCCCCGCCGGGCGCCGCGACCCCGGTCGAGGACGTCGGCCCGGCTTCCTCGTCCGGGCCGTCCGACGGAGCCGGGGCCCCCGGGCCCGCGCTCGACACGGCCGGCGGCGTCTGCAGCCCCGGGGGCTACCGGGCGGCCGGGGTCCACTGCGGGATCAAGCGCAGCGACCCCGACCTGGCCCTCCTCGCCTCACGGCGGCCCGCGGCGGCGGCCGGCGTCTTCACCACCAACCGCGTCCAGGCCGCCCCGGTCCGCTACAGCCGACGGGTCGTGGACGGCGGCCGGGCGCGGGCCGTCGTCGTGAACAGCGGCAACGCCAACGCCTGCACCGGTGAGCAGGGGGAGCGCGACGCCCGGGCCATGGCCGTCGAGGCGGGCCGGGCCCTCGGATGCCCCCCGGGCGAGGTGCTCGTCGCCTCCACCGGGCTCATCGGCGTCCCCCTGCCCGTCGGAAAGGTGCGCTCCGGCATCCGCGACGCGGCGGGCCGCCTGGCCGGGGACGGAGGCGACGCCGCCCGCGCCATCCTGACCACCGACCGCTTCACGAAGACGGCCTCCGTCCGCTTCCGGGCCGGCGGACGGGAGATCACCGTGGGCGGGATGGCCAAGGGGGCCGGGATGGTCCACCCCGACATGGCCACCACCCTCGGGTTCCTCACCACCGACGCGCCGGTGGCCCCGGGCCCGCTGGGCGAGGTGCTGAAGACGGCCGTCGACGCGTCGTTCAACCGCATCTCCGTGGACGGGGAGACGAGCACCAACGACGCCGTCCTCGCCCTGGCCAACGGCGCGACGGGCGGCCTGGCTCTGGAGGGCGACCCCCTGGAGCGCCTCGCCCGGTCCTTCTCCCGGGTGGCCCGGCACCTCGCCCTGGAGGTCGTGCGGGACGGCGAGGGCGCCACCCGCGTGGCCGAGGTGGTCGTCGAGGGGGCCGCCGACGGGGACGACGCCCGGCGGGCGGCCTCGCGCCTCTGCACCTCGCCCCTGGTGAAGACCGCGCTGGCGGGGGGAGAGGCCAACTGGGGGCGGATCGTGGCCGCCCTGGGCGCCAGCGGCGCCGAGCTCGACCCCGGCGGGCTCGCGGTCCACCTCGGCGACGTCGCGGTCGTCGAGGGCGGGGCCCGGGTCGACGGCGCCACGGAGCGGGCCGCCGCGGCCCTCGAGGGGGAGGAGGTCCGCATCCGGGCCGACCTCGGCGCGGGCGAGGCGAGCGCCACGATGTGGACGTGCGACCTCACGGAGGAGTACGTCCGCGTCAACGCCGGGTACGCGTCGTGAGCGCACGCGACGCGCCCTCGCCGCCCGGGACCCGGACGCCGGACGTCGCCCCCGACGGCCGCCCCGGCGCGGCCGGCGCCGGGGGCCCGCAGACGCCCCCCGCCGGCCCGGTCCTGGCCGAGGCCCTCCGGTACGTCGCCCGCTGGCGGGGCCGGACGGTCGTCGTGAAGATGGGCGGCCGCGCGCTGAGCTCCGGCGCCGGCCGCGGGACCGTCCGCGACCTGGCTTTGCTCCACCGCTCGGGCGTCCGCCTGGTGGCGGTCCACGGCGGCGGCGCCGGGGTGACGCGGCTGGCGGAGCGGCTCGGCCGCGAGCCCCGCTTCGTCGACGGCCTCCGCGTCACCGACGAGCCGACGATGGAGCTGGCGGAGATGGTGCTCGCCGGCCGCGTCAACAAGCGCCTCTCGGGGCGCCTGCAGGGGGCGGGGGCCCCGGCGGTCGGCATCGCGGGCCTCGACGGCGGGCTCCTGCGGGCCGCCCCGCACCCGGACGCCGGAACCCTCGGGCGGGTCGGGGAGGTGGAGGACGTGGACCCCACCCTGCTGCGCGGGCTCCTGGACGAGGGGTTCCTCCCGGTGGTGGCCCCGGTGTCGGGCGACGCCGAGGGCCGGAGCTGGAACGTCAACGCCGACACGGCCGCCGCCTCCCTGGCCGGCGCGCTCGGGGCGGAGAAGCTCGTCGTGGTCACCGACGTGGAGGGCGTGTACCCGGCGGACGGGAGCGGCGACGGCCCGATCCCCGAGCTCGACCCGGACCGCACCCGCGAGCTGATCGCGCGCGGCGCCGCCTCGGAGGGGATGGTCCCGAAGCTCGAGGCCTGCCTCTCGGCGCTCGAGCGCGGGGTCGGGAGCGCCCACGTGGTCGGCGGCGACGCCGCCCACCCGGTGCTCGTGGAGCTGCTCACCGACGCCGGCGCCGGGACGATGATCCGCCCCGGGGACGGCCCGGGGCCGGCCGGCGGGACGCCGGAGGCCTCGGGTCCGCCGCCCTCCCCGGACTCGCCGGAGGCCCCGTGACCGGGCCGGCGAGCGACGGTGCGGACGCCGCCGCCCGGCGGCACCTCTTCGGGACCTACCCCCGGCTCCCGGTGGCCTTCGACCACGGCGAAGGGGTCCGCCTGTGGGACGTCGAGGGCCGGGAGTACCTGGACTTCGTGGGCGGGATCGCCGTCACGAGCCTCGGCCACGCGCACCCGGAGCTGGTGGAGGCGCTCCGGGACCAGGCCGGGCGCCTCCTGCACGTCTCCAACCTCTACCGCATCCCCGAGCAGGCGGAGGCCGCCCGGGCCCTGGCCGAGGCCTCCGGGCTCGACCGGG
>CAYZLN010000152.1:0-1641 GCA_964479295.1 uncultured Gemmatimonadota bacterium | reverse complement strand
ATGGGCCCGGAGGTCTGCGCCGTGCTCGTGGAGCCCGTCCAGGGCGAGGCCGGCGTCGTCCCTCCGTCCGACGGGTACCTGCAGGGGCTCCAGGAGACGGCGAGGCGCCACGACGCCCTCTTCGTGCTGGACGAGGTCCAGACCGGCGTGGGCCGGACGGGCGCCCCCTTCGCGTTCCAGCGCTTCGACCTCGAGCCCGACGCCGTGGCGCTGGCCAAGGGGCTCGGGGGCGGCGTCCCGGTGGGCGCCCTGCTCGCCCGGGAGGACGTGGCCGGACACCTGGGCCCGGGCGACCACGCCTCGACCTTCGGCGGGAACCCCCTGGCTTCGCGGGCGGCGGCGACGGTGCTGCGGGTCCTGCGCCGGGACGGCCTGGCCCGCCGGGCCGAGGAGGTCGGCCGGCACCTGCGGCGACGGCTGGAGGAGGCGGGCCGCCGCGGCCTCCCGGTCCGCCGGGTCCGGGGCCTCGGGCTGCTGGTGGGGTTCGACGTGCCCGGCTCGGCCCGCGCCCTGACCCGGGCGTGCCTGGAGGAGGGGCTGCTGATCAACGCCATCGGCGACTCGACGGTGCGTCTGGCGCCGCCGCTGGTGGTGACCCGCGACGAGGTGGACCGGGCCATGGAGCTGCTGCGCGCCGGCCTCTCCCGCACGCCCTCCGCCCGCTCGGGGGGGGCGTGAGGCGGACGGCCGGGCCGCTCCGCCCGGCGACACCGCCCCGTCACGCCGGCCGGGCCGGAGCCATCCGCCGGGAGCCGCGACGCCGACGACGGCCGCGGCCGCACGACGCACGACCGAGAACCCCGAATTCGACGACACCGAGGAGAGCGAGATGACCGAGCCGAGCCGGATCGCCCTGGCGTACTCCGGGGGACTGGACACCTCCGTGATGATCCCGTGGCTGCGGGAGGCGTACGGGTGCGAGATCGTGGCCGTGGTGGCGGACGTGGGACAGGGCGACGACCTGGACCGCGTGCGCCGGAAGGCCCTGGAGAGCGGCGCCGTCGCCTGCGAGGTGGCCGACCTCCGCCGCCCCTTCGTCCGCGACCACGTCTTCCCGGCGCTCCGGGCCGGGGCGGTCTACGAGGGCCGCTACCTGCTGGGCACGGCGCTGGCGCGGCCGCTCATCGCCCGGGCCCAGGTGCGGGCCGCCCGCGAGCACGGCTGCGACGCGCTGGCCCACGGCTGCACGGGCAAGGGGAACGACCAGGTCCGGTTCGAGCTGGCCTACGCCGCCCTGGCCCCCGACCTGCCCGTCGTGGCCCCCTGGCGCGAGTGGGACCTCGCCTCGCGGGACGACGCCCTGGCCTACGCCCGCGAGCGCTCCATCCCGGTGGCCGCCGGCCCGGAGAGGCCCTACAGCGTCGACCGCAACCTCTGGCACAGCTCCTACGAGGGAGGCGTGCTCGAGGACCCGTCGTCGCCGCCCCCCGACGGGCTCTTCGAGCGCACCGTCGACCCCGGCGACGCCCCCGACGAGCCGGAGACCCTCCGCGTCCGCTTCGAGAAGGGCCTGCCCCGGGCCCTCGACGGCCGCGAGACAGGGCCTGCCGGGCTGCTCGAGGAGGCGAACGCCCGGGCGGCCGCCCACGGCGTGGGGCGGGTCGACATGGTCGAGAACCGGGTGGTGGGGATGAAGAGCCG
>CAYZLN010000151.1:0-4855 GCA_964479295.1 uncultured Gemmatimonadota bacterium | reverse complement strand
TCCAGCTCATCACCAACGGCTACGACGTCGAGTACGGCCGCTTCAGCGGCGGCGTCGTGAACGCGGTGACCAAGAGCGGGACGAACGAGTTCGAGGGCAGCGCCCACCTCTTCTGGCGCGACGAGGCGTTCACCACCGACAACTTCGACGGCACCCAGCCCACCGACTTCCAGGCGTTCCAGTACGGCGGGACGTTCTCCGGGCCGATCGTCGAGGACGAGCTGCACTTCTTCCTCTCCGGCGACTTCCAGCAGTTCGAGCAGCCGACCTTCGCGCTGACGCCGCAGCGGACGAACATCCACCCGGACACGATCCAGCGCCTGCAGGACATCCTGGTCGACACCTACGGCTTCGACCGGTCCTTCGTCGAGGACCAGTTCGGCACCTTCACGGAGACGCTGGACCAGACGAACCTCTTCGGGCGCCTGGACTGGACGGTCACCCCCGATCACCGGGTGAGCGTCCGGGCGAACTACCAGGACTTCACCAACCTGAACGACCGGCTCCTGGAGAACGGCACCGAGGCGCGGACGGCCGGCTCGAGGTTCCTGGACGAGTCGATCTCGATCGTGGGCGAGTGGAACGCCATCTTCGGGCCCAACGTCTACAACACGCTCCGGGTCCAGTACTCGGACGAGGACCGCCCCCGGCCCGGGAACAGCGATCTGCCGAACCTGGAGATCGAGACGACGGACCGGGACGGCGCCGAGACGAGCATGTTCTTCGGCGGCGAGAACTTCGGGATCACCTTCTCCAACCGGCTCCAGGAGGAGAAGATCCAGGTCACCGACAACCTGACCTTCGACCTGGGCGACCACACGCTGAAGGTCGGGACGGACAACATCTTCACGAACATCGTCAACCGCTTCTGGCTCAACGGGAACGGGCTGACGACGTTCGGCGACCTCGACCAGTTCGAGTCGCAGGAAGCCGGCTTCTACTTCCGCTTCCTGCCCACGCCCGAGGACCCGGACGCGCCGATCGCCGACTTCGGCGTGAACAAGTACGCCTTCTACGTCCAGGACCAGTGGCAGGCCACCGACCGGCTGCTGCTGACGGCCGGCCTCCGCTACGACCGGACCTCCTACCCGGACCCGGGGACTCAGCTCGCGAACGAGGACTTCCGGACGGCCGTCCGGGAGTTCGGGCTCAGCGAGACGACCGTCCCCGAGGACAACGACAACTGGGGTCCCCGCCTCTCCTTCACCTACGACATCGACGGCGACGAGTCGTCGGTGCTCCGGGGCGGAGGCGGCATCTTCTACAGCGCGGCGCCGGGCGTGACCCACGGCAACGTGCTCCAGAGCACGCCCCGGCCGAACCGGTTCTTCGGCTGCTTCGGCACGAACTGGGAGGACTTCAGGAACATGGACGGCCCCCAGAACGTGCCCCGCGGCCCGGACACGCCCCACGAGGGCTTCGCTGTCGGCTGCTTCGGCGACACGCCGGAGATGGCCGTCTGGGGCAACGACGTGCAGGACGCCACCACGTACAAGGCGAACCTCGGCTACGAGCAGCGGCTGTCCCAGAACTGGAAGGCCGGCGTCCAGGCCATCTTCAGCCGGACCACCAACCTCTTCGGGGCGGTGAACAACAACCTGGACACCGACCTCGGGGACGGCAGCGGGTTCACGCGGCCCACCGGCCGCCCGGTGTTCGTGAACCCCGGCACCTACGACCCGCGGGCCGGTGAGGACGACATCGCCGCCGCCCGCGTCAACGACGACCTGCGCACCCTCTACACCCAGGTGAGCAACGGTGACGCCCGGGCGTACAACTTCAAGGTCGACCTCCAGGGCAACCCGACCGACGACGTCCGGCTGGCGGCCAACTACACGCTGAACTTCGCCCACGACAACAGCAGCACCGAGTGCTGCACGGCGAACGCCCTGCTCTTCGACACGCCCACCGCCGGAAACCCCAACTTCCTGGGGGACGTCGGAGACGACGAGCAGGGCGCCTGGGGGTCGTCCAAGAACGAGCGGCGCCACGTCCTGGTGCTGAACGCCATCTGGAACCTGCCCGCCGGCTTCCAGCTCAGCGGCATCTACCGCGGGCAGTCGGGCAACCCGTTCACGCCCTCGGCGAGCGGCGACCTCAACTTCGACGGCGACGACGGCAACGACCGGCCGTTCCTCCCCGACCCGGCCAACCCGGGGGCCAGCGGCTACGCCTTCGAGTCGCCGGGCGACCTGGACCGGTACCAGCAGCTCCTCTCCGAGTACGACTGTCTCAGCGAGGCCGTCGGCTCGATCGTCTCCCGGAACACGTGCCGGGACCCCTGGTTCCACAGCGTGGACCTCAAGCTCAAGAAGCGGTTCACCACCTTCGGGAGCCACCGCTTCGACGTGATCCTCGACATGTTCAACGTCCTCGACGGGCTCGGGATGGACGCCGGCGAGTTCGTCTTCACGAACAGCAACCTCTTCAGGGTCGAGGACTACGACTCGGCCGAGGACGAGATCACGGTGAGCACCGGCCAGTTCGGCAACGAGATCCCGGTGGGCTTCTCGCCCTTCCAGTTCCGGGCCCAGATCGGCGTGCAGTACCACTTCTAGGCAGAACGCGGACGCGTGTCCGGGCGGCGCCGGCGGCGGCCGGGGCAGCCCGCCGCGCGCCCCCTCGCCGTCCTCGCGACGGCGACCCCCGGCGCCGAGAGCCCCCGTCCGCCTCGCGGCGGCGGGGGCTTCTCGCATTCGGGAGCTCGCGGGACGGCGAGCCGGGTCGGACCGAGGAGACGACCCGGGGGGCGGCGCGGGCTCCGCCCTAGACGGCCCCTGCAGCCCGGCTCAGGCCCCGTCTCCCCCCACGTACGACCGGGCCAGATCGACGTGGGGGCGGCTCCCCAGGAACACCGGGGTCCGCTGGTGGAGCGCCTCCGGCTCGACGTCGGCGATCGGACGCCGGCCGTCGACGGCCGCCCCGCCCGCCTCCTCGACGAGCATGGCCATCGGGGCGGCTTCGTAGAGCAGGCGCAGCTTCCCCTCGGGGCTCTTCCGGTTCGCCGGGTACAT
Organism: uncultured Gemmatimonadota bacterium; assembly: GCA_964479295.1. GTDB lineage: Bacteria > Gemmatimonadota > Gemmatimonadetes > Palauibacterales > Palauibacteraceae > CAYVFM01. The sequence goes on along the minus strand of CAYZLN010000151.1, from coordinate 1,841 downwards.
GAAGAGCCCGCCGTAGGACAGCGTCCGGTGGACGTCGGCCACCAGGGAGCCCACGTACCGGTGGCTGAAGCCCTCCCCCGGGTCGTCGCCCGAGGGAGACGCGGACGCTTCGGGGGGCTCCTGTCCGCCGCCCCGGGCGCCCGCCCCGGGCCCGCCGGTCACGGCCTCCCCCGGAGCGCCCTCCCCCTTCCGGGTCCCCTCCTTGAGGCGCCGGACCAGCGCACGCTGCTCCTCCGACCAGTCGTTCCAGTGGCCCTCGTTGACGCTGTAGATCCTCTGCCCGGGCACCGGGATCGTGACGTCCGGGTGGGAGAGGACGAACTCGCCGATGGAGGGGTCGAGGGTGAAGCCGTGGACGCCGTCGCCGGTGGTGTAGACCAGCACGGTCGACGCCCCGTAGAGGACGTAGCCGGCCGCGGCCTGGCGCCGACCGGGCTGGAGGCAGTCCTCCAGCCGTCCGTCCCGCCCCTCCTCCGGGTCGGTGCGCCGCTCCAGGATCGAGAAGATCGTCCCGACGGAGAGGCCCGCGTCGATGTTGCCGCTCCCGTCCAGCGGGTCGAAGAGGAGGACGTAGTCGCCCACCGGGTACCGCTCGGGGATCGGGATCAGGCCCTCCGACTCCTCCGACCCCATGACGCAGAGGTGCCCGCCGTGGTCCATGGCCGCGACCATCACGTCGTGGGCGTACTCGTCGAGCTTCCGGACGCGCTCGCCGTGGACGTTCTCGGCCCCCGTCTCCCCGAGGACGTCGACGAGGCCCGCCTTCCGGACCGCCCGGTCGACGAGCTTGGCCGCCAGGGTGAGGTCCTGGAGCACGCCGGAGAACTCGCCCCGGGCCTCCGGGTGCTCGCGCTCCCGCTCCACGATGAAGCGGTTGAGGGTGACGACGGATCGGTCCACCGGGGCTTCCTCCCTCTGTGTCGTTCGGGTCCCGCCATGAGGGTAGCGATCGCTCACGCGGCTCGCATCACGCGACGGGCGTGCCGCGCTCCGGCGCAGGCCCGCGGGCGTCCGGCGGCGCACGCCGGGAGCCCGCCGCCGCGCCCCGGACGCGCGTGGGCACCCTTCCGCCCCTCTTCAGCCGCCGGCCCCGGCGGCCGACCCCGGACGCCACGCCGCCTCTCCGCGCACGCGCCAGGCCCCGTCCGGGCGCACCTCCACGCAGAGGCCCCCGTCCCGGTCGGTGCGCCACACCCGCTCCACCCCTCCGGCCCCGAGCCGCCGGAGCACCTCGGGGTGCGGGTGGCCGTACCGGTTGCCGGCGCCGGCGGAGACCACGGCGAGGCGCGGCCGCACGGCCGCGAGCCAGCGGCGTCCGGTGGAGGTCCGGCTTCCGTGGTGGCCGACCTTGAGCACCCCGGCCCGGAGCGAGTCCTCCGGCCAGCGCCGGAGCATCGCCTCCTCCTGGTCCACGGTGGCGTCGCCCGTGTTCAGGTAGACGAACCGGTCCCCGACGGTCACCCGCACGGCCACGCTCGCCTCGTTCCGGTCCCGGGGGCGACCGCGCCAGAGCGCGGCGGTGTCCCCCCCGGGCGCCAGGACCGTGACCGCCACCTCGTCCACGCGGACGCGGGCCCCGGCACGGGCCGGCAGCCAGCGGGCCCCTTCCTCGGCCACCGCGTCGAGGAAGGCCGCGTACGCCCCGCTGGCCGCCGGGTTGCCGGCGTCCAGCACCCCGCCCACCCGGAAGCGCTCCAGCAGCGCGGCCGCCCCTCCCACGTGGTCGACGTCGGGATGCGAGAGGACGAAGAGCTCGAGGGCGCGGGCGCCCCGGTCCCGCATGAACGGCGTCACCACCCGGACCCCCGCGTCGCGGTCGCCGAAGCGCGGCCCGGCGTCGA
>CAYZLN010000150.1:0-4948 GCA_964479295.1 uncultured Gemmatimonadota bacterium | reverse complement strand
TGATGGCCCGGCGGGGCAGCTCCAGGTCGACGCCCTTCAGGTTGTGCTGGCGGGCGCCGAGGACCCGGATCGTGCGGCGGTCGGGGTCGGCGGGGCGGTCGGCGGGGGGATCGGTACGGTCCATGGCGGGCTGATGATACCGGGCCGGCGGCGAGGGGTGCCATGCGGGGAGCGTCCGTCCCCGCGTCCGGTCCCCCCGTCCCGCGTTTGGCCGTCCGGCCCGGCCGGCGCTAGCTTGGGCGCGGCGCTCGGCGGGCCCGACGCCGCGCGGCACGGCTGTAGCGTGCGCATGGGACGCGTCGGCCTCCGGGTCGGCCCCCGAGCCGTCCTGCAGAGGGCTCGAGGCTCCCGGCAGCCGGGCCGTCGTCCGGGCGCCCGGACGACGGCCGCACCTCGCTCCCCACCGCCCGAACCCCGGCCACGATCGATGCGACCCAGCCCCGCCGACGACAGCCCGATACAGGAGGACGAGGACCTGGGGAAGGCCTACGACGCCGACCTCATGCGCAGGCTCCTCTCGTACCTGGACCCCTACCGATGGCAGACGGCGGCGGCGGTGGTCATGCTCGTCGCCGCCTCGGGGCTGGAGCTGGTGGGCCCCATCCTCACCAAGGTGGCCATCGACGAGGCCTTCCCGGCACAGGACCTCGAGTTCCTGACCCTGCTGGCGGCCGCCTTCGTGGCGTCCCTGGTCCTCTCGGCGCTGCTCGAGTACGGCCGCACGCTGCTCACCACCTGGATCGGGCAGCGGGTGATGAAGGACCTCCGCAACCAGCTCTTCCGGCGCCTCCAGAAGCTCGACCTCTCGTTCTTCGACCGGAAGCCCGTGGGCCGGCTCATGACCCGGGTGACCAACGACGTCGAGGTGCTGAACGAGATGTTCACCTCCGGCGTGGTCACCATCTTCGGCGACGCCTTCACGCTGCTGTTCATCATGGGCGCGATGCTGTGGATGGACTGGCAGCTCGCCCTGGTGACCTTCTCGATACTGCCGCTGGTGGGGCTGGCCGCCTGGATCTTCCGGGTCAAGGTGCGGGAGGCCTACCGCGACACCCGGAAGTGGCTGGCCCGGATCAACTCCCTGCTGCAGGAGCGGATCGGCGGGATGTCGATCGTGCAGCTCTTCCGGCAGGAGGAGCCCACCCGCGGGGAGTTCCGCGAGTACAACGACGGCTACCTCCGGGCCTGGCTCCGGTCGGTCACCTACTACGCCGTCTTCTTCCCCGTCGTGGAGCTCTTCACCTCCGTCGCGCTGGCCCTGATCCTCTGGTACGGCGGCGCCTCGGCGCTGGAGGGGACGCTCACGCTGGGCACCATCGCAGCCTTCCTGCAGTACGCCCGGCGCTTCTTCCGGCCCATCCAGGACCTCTCGGAGAAGTACAACGTCCTGCAGAGCGCCATGGCCAGCTCGGAGCGCATCTTCCGGCTGCTCGACCGCGAGCCGCGGATCACCGACCCCGAGGCGCCCGCGGCGCTGCCGGACGACCTGGAGGGGCGGATCGAGTTCGAGGACGTCTGGTTCCGGTACGAGGCCGGCGAAGAGGACGACGTCATGCGGGCCGGCGAGGCCGAGCGGGAGTGGGTGCTGAAGGGCGTCGACTTCACGGTCGAGCCCGGCCAGCGGGTGGCCGTCGTGGGGCCCACCGGCGCCGGCAAGTCCACCGTCATCAACTTGCTGATGCGCTTCTACGAGCCCCAGCGGGGGCGCATCACCGTGGACGGCGTCGACGTCCGCGACGTCCCGCTGCGCGAGCTGCGGTCGCGGATGGGGCTGGTGCTGCAGGACGTCTACCTCTTCTCCGGCACGGCCGACGAGAACATCCGGCTGGACCGGGAGGGCATCTCCCGCGATCGGATGCTGCAGGCGGCCCGGCGCGTGGACGTGCACCGATACGTGGAGCGGATGGAGGGGGGCTACGACCAGGACCTCGGGGAGCGCGGCGACAAGCTCAGCATCGGCGAGCGGCAGCTCCTCAGCTTCGCCCGGGCGCTGGCCGGCGACCCGCCGGTCCTGCTGCTGGACGAGGCGACGAGCTCGGTCGACTCGGAGATCGAGGAGCTCATCGAGCAGGGGCTCGAGGAGCTGATGTCGGGGCGGACCAGCCTGGTCATCGCCCACCGCCTCTCCACGATCCGGAACGCCGACCGCATCCTGGTGCTGCACCACGGCGAGATCCAGGAGGCCGGCACCCACGCCGAGCTGCTGGAGAAGGGCGGGCTCTACGCCCGGCTCCACCGGCTGCAGTTCGAGCCCGCGGAGAGCGTGGCGTGAGCCGGCTGCTGGAGACCCTCGGCGGGCTGGACACCCGCGCCGCGCTGGCCGTCTTCCTGGCGGCGGTGGACGCCTGGGCCGTCGGGCTGCTCGTGCGCTCCTCCGGCTCGCGGCGGGAGAAGTGGCTCTGGACGGCGGTGATCGTCCTCTGCCCGATCGTGGGCTGCGTGCTCTGGTACGTGCTCGGCCCGAAGCCGAAGCTGGCCCCGCTGGAGGAGGACGCGGCGTAGCGGGCGATCGCTCCTCCCGTGGCGCGGGGCGGGCGACCCCGTCAGCCCCGCCGCCCGAGCAGCTCCTCCACGAGGTCGGCCCCTGCCGCGGCGGCGCCGGCCTCCGCTTCCACGGCCTTCCGGGCCGACCGCCCGGCGGAGCGACGCTCCTCGCCGTCGGCGATCAGCTCCCGGAGGACGCCGGTGAGCTCGTCGACGTCCGCCACCGCCCGGCCGCCGCCCCGCGCCTGGAGGAGGTCGGCCTCGCGTCGGCCCGATCGGGCGCCCCAGAGCACGGGCACGCCGGCCGCCGCCGGCTCGACCACCGAGTGGAGGCCCGTGCCGCCGAGCCCGCCGCCCACCCAGGCCACGTCGGCCGCCGCGTAGAGCTCGGCCAGGACCCCGACGACGTCCACCACCACGGGGGACCGGCCCACAGCGGCGACATCGCCGCCGGCCGTCCCCTCCCCGCCCGCCAGCTCCGACCACGGGCGGGGGGACACGCCCAGCACCGCCCGGCAGAGGCGCTCCACGGCGTCGAGGGCCTCGCGGTCGGGCTCGTGGGGGACCACGGCGAGGCGGACGGCCCGCCCCTCCTGCCTCAGCCGGCCCACGGCCCGGACCACCGCCTCCTCGTCGGGCCTCCAGGTGGAGCCGGCCACCACCAGGGGGCCCTCGCCCGCCGCCGCCCGCTCGAGACGTCGCGCCGGCGAGCCCGGGTCGGACGCCGCCCGCCGGGCCCGCTCCAGCGCCCCGTCGAACGACGCGTCGCCCGTGACGACGAGGGCCGCCTCGGGCACGCCGATCCGCTCGAGCCGCCGGGCGTCCTCCCGGGAGGCGGCCCCGGCCCGGGCCAGACGCCCGTAGGCGGGCCCCAGCAGCAGGCGGGCGGCGGGCCGGAGACGGCTGCTGTCGGCCCGGACGGCGCCGTTGATCAGCCCCGTCGGGACGCCCAGCTCCGCGGCCGACCGGGTGAGGTTGGGCCACAGGTCGCCCTTGGCGAAGACCAGCGCGTCGGGCCTCACCGCGCGGAGGGCGCGGCGGGTCTCCCCCCCGGTGTCCAGGGGGAGCACGTCGGCGCCGTCGGGCGAGAGGAGCCCCAGGGCGGGCTCGGCGGAGGGCGAGAAGTAGGTGACCAGGAGCCGGAGGGGCCCCCGGCGCCTGAGCTCGGCCACCGTGGCGGCCGCCCCGGTGAGCTCGCCGGCCGAGGCCCCGTGGAGCCAGAGGGTCGGGGCCTCCGCGTCGGGCGGGGGTCCGGCCGCCCAGTCCCCGAGCCGGGCGACGACGCCCCTGCGCTCGGCCGCCGCCCGCCCGAGCTCGCGGGACGCCAGCCCCAGGGCGGGCAGCAGGGGACGGGCGGCGGCCACCGCCCCGCCGAAGAGCCGCTCGGCGAGGGTCACGGCCGGGCCGGGGCTGCCGTCGTCCCCCCGGTCACGGCCCGCTCGGGAGGATCAGACGTCCCAGTCCTCGGGCACCATCACCATCGTCATGTTGCGCCCCTCGAGGCCCGACCGGGACTGGACCTGCGCGACGTCGGAGAGCTCCTCCTCGATCCGGTCGAGGAGCTCCTCGCCGAGCTCCGGCCGGCGCAGCTCCCGGTACCGGAACATGACGACCACCTTGACCTTGTTGCCCTCCTCGATGAACTCCCGGGCGTGCCGCGTCTTGAAGTTGAAATCGTGCTCCTCGATCTTCGGCCGGAACTTGACCTGCTTGACCTCGACCTTGTGCTGCTTCTTCTTGGCCTCCTTCTCGGCCTTGGCCTGCTCGTACTTGAACCGGCCGTAGTCCATGAGGCGGACGACCGGGGGGCGCGCGTCGGGCGCGACCTCCACCAGGTCGAGATCCCGGTCGTCGGCGGCCTCCCGGGCCTCCTCGATGGAGACCACCCCGAGCTGCTCGCCCTCGTTGTCGATCAGCCGGACCGGGCTGACCCGGATCTCGTCGTTCACTCTGTGGTCGGTATCGATACGTCTCCCTCCTCTTCGATGTGAGCCTGTGGCTCGCTGACGGCCCGATCGCCCCGGGGCGCTCCCGCGACGGCGGGGTCGGCTCGCGGGGCGGGGGCGCTCAGGATCTCGCAAGAGCCATTCTCGTGCCGGTCGCTCCCGGGCACCGCCGGCAGCCGCGCTTGCCCCGCGGCCCGACGGCGAATTTCTTCCCTCCGGGGCCGACGACCGCGGCCGACCTCCCCCGACCCCTGTACGAGGACAAGATAGATGGCCGAGGACGATGGAATCCAGTGCGTGCGGTGCGGCGAGGACGGCGCCGAGCCGCTCTCCGCGCCGCCCTTCCGCGACGAGCTGGGCGAGCGCATCCGCGAGGAGATCTGCCGGGGCTGCTGGGACGACTGGAAGGACCGGCAGATGCTCCTCATCAACCACTTCGGGCTCAACGTGCGCGAGGAGGAGGCCCGGGAGTTCCTGATCACGAACCTCCGGGACTTCCTCTTCGACGAGGGGCCCGG
>CAYZLN010000149.1:0-4949 GCA_964479295.1 uncultured Gemmatimonadota bacterium | reverse complement strand
GTGACCGGCTTCCGGTCCCGGAACTCCTTCTCCACCTGGACGTACCCGGCGTCCTCGAGCTTCCTCAGGTGGGTGGAGAGGTTGCCGTCCGTCGTGTTGACCTCGTCCCGGAGGTGCGTGAACTCGGCGTCGTCGACCGCGGCCAGGATGGAGAGCACCGCCAGCCGGATCCGCGAGTGGACGAGGCGGTCCAGCTTCCGGTGGTCGTACTCGCTCATGCCGCCCGCCCCCTGCGGCCGGCGGCCGACGCGGTCCCCCCCGACCGGTAGACGACGAGCCCGGGCACCAGGTGGAAGAAGACCATCAGCCCGGCCATCACCAGCAGCGCGTGGACGCCGGGCCACAGGAAGATCGCCACCGACCCGGCCCACCAGCCGGCGGCCACCAGCCGCGGCCAGGCGCTCTCGTGCAGGGCGCCCGAGGCGAAGTAGGCCGCCCCCATCACGGCCGACAGCGAGGCCATCATCGCGTTCGGGCCGAGCGCGCCCGAGTAGAGGCCCACGAAGCCCACCAGGGTCATCGCGACCCCGGCGCCGATCCAGATGGCGGACATGACCCGCCCCGCCGGCGTGTTCACCGGGGCCGAGCGGTCCTGACGGTAGCCGATCCACATCGACGCCAGCCAGCCGGCGCCGATCGTGACGGGCCAGATCCAGGCCACCTCGATCCCCAGCCGGCCCTGCACGCTGGCCCACGTCGCCAGCAGGCCGGCCGTGACCAGCACGCCCCACAGCAGGTAGTGGGCGGCGGCGCCGTGGATCACCCCGCGGTTCTGCTCCATGAGGCGGCGGATCATGGCCAGGTCCTCGGCGGGCTCACGGCGTTCGGCCGCGTCCGTGTCGCTCCGTGTCGGGGTCATCTGTCGTCCCTCCGTTCGCGTGACCTCGGGCCGTCGGCTTCGTCGCCGACGGGTGCTGTCGCACAGTGTACTTTATATTTCAAAGTCCATTGTACAGACGTTCGGCTTCCCCGTCAAGGAGTGTCCACCGTGGGGGCTCCGGGCGGCGCCCGGCGAGGTGCAGCGTGGCGCGGCTCCCGTCAGGCCCCCGTCCGGCGCCCTTCCTCCGGCTCGCCGCTCCAGGCCTCGTCGACGTCGATGCCCATCCGCTCGGCCCGGCGACGCCAGCGCCGTCGGGCCAGCGCGCGCATGTCCTCGGCGGAGTCGGCCTCGTCCACGATCTCGCGGCCGAGGATCGTCTCGATGGCGTCCTCCATCGTGACGATTCCGGCCACCGTCCCGTGCTCGTCGACCACCAGCGCGATCAGCTCCCCCTCCTCCACGAGCTGCTCGAAGACGTCCGGGAGGGGCAGGGTCTCGGGCACCACCAGGAAGTCCCTCCGCAGCTCCTCCAGCCGGGTGTCCCCTTCCCCGCCGGCGGCCCGCCGGAGGACGGCGTCCTTCAGGACGTACCCCCGGATCTCGCCGGGCTCGCCCCGGTAGATGGGGATCCGCGAGAACCGCAGGACGTCGTGCGCCTCCAGCACCTCCTCCAGCGTCGCCTCGGCCGGGAGCGCGAAGACGACCGTCCGGGGCGTCATGACGTCGCGGACGCGGAGCTCGCCGAAGAGGAAGAGCCGCTCCAGGATCTGCGACTCGGATTCGCGGACCACGCCGACGCGACGGCCCTCCTCCGCCATGGCGGCGATCTCCTCGCGGCTCACCGTGCCCCCCCGGCCGCGCTCTCCGGAGAGGAGCCGCTCCAGCCACAGGGAGAGCTGCACGAGGGGCCAGACCAGCCACACGAGCGCCGGGAGCACCCGCGCCACGGGCGGAGCGAGCCGCCGCCAGTACGAGGCCCCCAGCGTCTTCGGGATGATCTCCGACAGGATCAGGATCAGGAAGGTGAGGATCGCCGAGAAGACGCCGACCGCCGCGCTGCCGAAGACGACGGCCGCCTGCGCTCCGGCGCCGGCCGCGCCCACCGTGTGGGCGATGGTGTTCAGCGTGAGGATCGCGGCCAGCGGCCGCTCGATCTCCTCCTTCATCCCCCGGAGCCGGTCGCCGGCCGGGTCGCCCTGCCGCTCCAGGGCGCCGATGTAGCCCGGCGTGACGCTGAGGAGGACGGCCTCCATCACCGAGCAGGCGAAGGAGACCCCGAGCGCCAGGAGGACGTAGAGGACGAGGAGGGTCACGTTCGCTTCTGCTCCCGGGAGGGTTCGTGGCGCCGGCGTCCGGCGGGATGCCGGGGACGCCCGTCGGAGCGGCCCGGCCCCGCTTGTCCCGCCTCCGCCGACCCGCCACTATACCGAAGAGGTACCGAAGTTCACCGCCCCCGTCCGCCCGCGGAGGGTGGGAAGCGTAGGTACGAACGACCGAACTGCCAAGCCGAGCCCAGGGAAGGAGCCCCGTGGCACAGCCCGGACAGCGAGAGCACATCGGCGTCCGCTTCCTCGAGGACGAGATGCGCGAGTCGTTCATCGACTACTCGATGAGCGTCATCGTCCAGCGGGCCCTGCCCGACGCCAGGGACGGCCTCAAGCCGGTCCACCGGCGGATCCTCTACGCCATGCACGAGGGCGGGCTGCGGCCCGACGCCGACTACAAGAAGAGCGCGACGGTGGTGGGGGACGTCCTCGGGAAGTACCACCCCCACGGCGACAGCGCCGTCTACGACACGCTGGTGCGGATGGCCCAGGACTTCTCCATGCGCTATCCGCTGGTGGACGGCCAGGGGAACTTCGGCTCGGTGGACGGCGACAGCGCGGCGGCGTACCGCTACACCGAGGCCCGGCTGGCCCCGATCGCCACCGAGCTGCTGCAGGACATCGACCGGGAGACGGTCGACTTCTCGGACAACTTCGACGGGCGGCTGCAGGAGCCCGACGTCCTCCCCACCCGGCTCCCCAACCTGCTGCTGAACGGGTCCGACGGGATCGCGGTCGGGATGTCGACGAAGATCCCGCCCCACAACCTGGAGGAGCTGCTCTCGGCCGCCCGGCACCTGGTGCGCCACCCCGACTGCGAGGTGGCCGACCTCATGGAGCGGGTGAAGGGCCCCGACTTCCCCACCGGCGGCTACATCTGGGGGCACGACGACATCCGCGACGCCTACGAGACCGGGCGCGGGCTGGTGGAGATGCGCGCCCGCATGCACGTGGAGGAGGGGGACTACGGGAAGAGCTCCATCGTGGTGACCGAGCTCCCCTACCAGGTCAACAAGTCGCGCGTCATCGAGCAGATCACCCGCCAGGTGAAGCGCGGCCGGCTCAGCGAGGTCACCGACCTGCGCGACGAGTCCGACCGGGACGGCATCCGGCTCATCATCGAGCTGAAGCGCGACGTCGAGCCCCGGGACCTGCTGGAGACGCTCTTCAAGAAGACGCAGCTCCGCTACACCTTCGGCGTCATCACCCTGGCCCTCGTCGACGGCCGCCCCGAGGAGCTGGACCTGAAGGAGACGCTGGCCTGCTTCGTCGACCACCGGCTGGAGGTGATCGAGCGCCGCGCCCGGCACGAGCTCGAGGAGGCCCGCGACCGGGCCCACGTGGTCCAGGGGCTGCTGACGGCGCTGGACGACATCGACCGCGTGATCCGGCTCGTCCGCGCCTCCGACTCCCCGGCCGACGCCCGGGACGCCCTGCAGGAGGAGATGGGGCTCTCGGAGCGGCAGGCGCGCGCGATCCTCGACATGCGGCTGGCCCGGCTCACGGGGCTCGAGCGCCGGCGGCTCGAGGACGAGCTGTCGGAGCTGGAGGCCCGGATCCAGGAGCTCACGGAGCTGGCGGAGAGCGACGAGGCCCGCCGCGACCTGCTGGCCGGGGAGCTCGACGAGCTGGCCGACCGCTACGGGGACCCCCGCCGCACGGAGATCCTCGACGACGAGGAGGAGTTCCCCCTCCCCTCCGGCGGCGACCGGGGCGCCACGCTGCTGATGCTCTCCCGCCGCGGCTACGTGAAGGCGCAGCCGGTCCGCGGCGACGCCGGGATGGCGGGGACGGAGGCGCTGGCCGAGCGCGAGGGCGACTTCGCGCGCCGGGCGGAGCTGTGCCGCGGCGACGAGACGCTGCTGGCGGTCACCCGCCGGGGCCACGTCCACGCGCTGGCGCTCTCCGACCTCCCGCGGGGCACCCGCAGCTCCCGCGGCAAGCCGCTCTCCGACTTCCTCGAGCTCGAGGACGGCGACGAGCCGGTGGCGCTCCTCCCCGTGGAGGACTTCGGCGCCGACGACGCCCACCTCGTCACCGTCACCCGGGGCGGGAAGGTGAAGCGGACCGAGCTCGGGGAGTACGCCAACGTCCGCTCCGGCGGGATCATCGCCGCCGGGCTGGAGGAGGGCGACGAGGTGCTCGAGGCCTTCGTCACCGAGGGCGACGCCGAGCTGGTCCTGGCCACCCGCCTGGGGCAGGCCATCCGGTTCGAGGAAGGCGAGATCCGGGCCATGGGCCGGACGGCGAAGGGCGTGAAGGGCGTCGACCTCCAGGGGGAGGACGACGAGGTGGTCTCGGCCCTCGCCCCGCGGCGGGACGCCGAGCTGCTGGCCGCCGGCGCCGAGGGCTACGGCAAGCGGGTGCCCTTCACCGAGCTCCGGCTGCAGGGCCGGGCGGGCAAGGGCGCCGCCGTGCTGCCGGGCCGGGAGAAGGCCGGCGACCTGGTGTCGCTGGTCGAGGTCCACCCCGGCGATCGGGTCGTGTGGGAGCTCGACTCGGACGACCTGCGGGAGACGCCGGTCGACGAGGTCCAGGCGCGCTCGCGCAACGACGCGGCGCTGCGGGTCATCGGCAACCTCGGCGGCGCCCGGGTCGAGCGGGTGCACCCGCTGCAGGGCGGGCCCGTCGAGGCCGGGGCCGGCGGCGGCGAGGGGGGCGGCGGCCGGCTCGCGGACGAGGCCGCCGGGGCCGCCCCCGACGAGGAGGCGGGGGGCGACGCCGCCCGCGTCGAAGGCGCCGCGGACGCCGAGGGCGACGACGCCGTCCAGCCGGAGCTGGAACTGCCGGAGGACTGACGCCGT
>CAYZLN010000148.1:3611-4955 GCA_964479295.1 uncultured Gemmatimonadota bacterium | reverse complement strand
CTCCCCCAGGTCGGGGTCGACCGGCCCGGCCGCGCCCCCGCCGGCCGCGTCGACCTCGTCGTCGGCCGGGCCGCCTCCCTCCACCTCGAGGCCGGGGGCCGCCCACGCCTCCGTGTCCGCGTCCGGGTCGAGGTCGCGCGCCTTCTCCTCGAGGGCCCCGACCGCGTGCCCGTCGCGGCGACGGCGACGGGCCACCTCCTCGAGCACCTCCAGCGCCGCCTCCTCGTCCCCCCGCTCCTCGAGCCGGCCGGCCAGCCGGATCGCCACCTCCTGGTCCGGGTCCCGGTCGAGGTACGAGCGGAGGTGCCCGAGGACCCCGGCGCCGTCGCCCGCCTCCGCGGCCGGCCCGCCGTCGTCGTCCCCGTCGACCAGGTCGTCGAACCGGAGGACGTGGCTGCGGGCGTCGGCGGTGAGGCCCATGTCCAGGTGGAGCTCGGCGAGGCTGGCGTGGCACTCGTGGTGGTCGGGGAAGACCCGGAGGATCTTGTTGCAGACGGCGACGGCGTTGGTGGGGAGGCCCTGGTCCGCGTACAGCTCGACGCCGCGCCGGTAGTGGTCCAGGGCCGCCTCCGGGTCGCCCTGCCGGCGCTCGAGGTCGCCGACACGGACCTGGAGCCCGGGGTCCGGGAGCGAGTCGGTGGTCTCGGCCGCGGAGATCGCCCGCAGGTAGAGGCGCGTGGCCCGGTCGAAGTCCCCCTGGGCCTCGGCCCTGCGCGCTTCGCTCTTCAGCTCGTCGATCTTCGCCATTCTCCCCGCCGTCCAGATCGAGGGTCGCTGTCCCGGCCCGGCCGCCCGGCGCCCCCCGGGCTTCTCCACGCACACGACGCGCCGGGCCGCGAGGTCGTCACGGCCGACCCCGGCGCCGCTCCCCGCCGGCCCGACGCCCTGCCCCTCGCGCCGGTCAGCCCACGAGCAACGCCCCGCCCCCGACCACGAGGACCACGACGCCGGCGCCCGTCTTCACCGCCGCCGACGCGGCCCGGCCGAGCACGGCGCCCCAGCCCACCCGGGCCGCGGACCGCGCCCGGCGGGTCCGCCAGAGGGACACGGCGAAGGCGCCCGCGAACGTCCCCGCGACCCCGGCCACCAGCGAGCCCACGACCGGCACCGGCGCCCCCACCGCGACGCCGACGAGGCCGCCGGCCACCGCGCCCCAGAACGCGGGCGAGCTCCCGCCGTGGCGCTCGGCCGCGGCCTTGACCAGGAGGAACTCGGCCGCCTCGGCCGCCGCCAGCAGCCCCGCGAGCCCGACCACCGTCAGCCAGCCCACCTCGCCGGCCACGGCGCCCGCCGCCACCACGGCGAGCATGATCCAGGTGCCGGGCAGCCCCAGGGGGACCAGCA
>CAYZLN010000148.1:0-3511 GCA_964479295.1 uncultured Gemmatimonadota bacterium | reverse complement strand
CGGAGCCGGGTGTGCTTGCTCTCCAGGCTCACCTCTTCGCCCCCGATCCACGCCCGCCGGACCGTCGTCGTGATCTGCAGCGGGTCGCCGTCGGTGACGATGAGGTCGGCCCGCTTGCCCTCCTCGATGCTGCCCAGCTCGTCGCCCAGGCCGAGGATCCGCGCCGGCGCGAGCGTCATCCCCTGGAGGGCGATCCGCCGCGGCAGCCCGTAGGCCCAGGCCCTCGCGGCGTGCTCGGGCAGCCGGCGGACGTCGGAGACGCTGCCGGTGGTGAACGCGACCTTGACGCCGGCGCGGTGGAGCCGCGCGGCGTTCTCCCACCCGGCCGTCACGGGGTCGTCGCGGTCCATCGTGGGCTCGTGCTCCGAGCCGACGACGACGGGCACGCCCCGCTCGGCCAGCTCGTCGGCCACCCTGTAGGCCTGGTCGCCGCCGACGACGGCCGCGTCCACGTCGGGGAACTCCTCCAGGAAGAGGAGGAGGGTCCGGAGGCTCCGCTCGTCGCTCACCTCGAAGAGGACCGGCACCTCCCCCCGGACCGCGGGCACGAGCGACGCCAGCAGGACGTCGTCCTCGGGCTCGACGTTGGGCCAGAAGGGGGCCGTGGGGTCCTCCCGGACGGTGGGCCGCTCCGCGTAGAGCTCCGCCCGGTGGAAGAGCGCCACGAGGTCCTCGAGCTCCTGGCCCTCGAGCTCCGGGTCGTCCCAGGCGTTCCCCTCGGGCGACGGGAAGTCCACCATGATCGCGGCCCGGTCCAGCAGCGCGGTCTTCCGCGGGGTGTCGCCCCGGAGCTGGATGAGCGACCCGGCGCCCCGGACGACGCCGCTGGCCGGCGACGTGAGCGCCGCGGTGATGCCGTTCGCCCGCGTCACCGGGATCGCCTCGCTCAGGGGGTTGATGCCCGCCACCGTGCGGAAGTGGGCGTTGTACGTCCCCACGGTCTGGTCGTCGCGGCTCGCCTCGACGGCGCCGATCTCCACCAGCCCGAGCTGCGTGTTCGGGTCGATGAGGCCCGGGTACACGTGCTGGCCCGAGACGTCCCGGACGGGCAGGCCGTCCGGCGTCTCCACCCGGCCCCGCGGGCCCACGGCGGCGATGCGGCCGTCGCGGACCACCACGACGCCGTCCTCCACGGGCGGGCCCGACACCGGATGGACGGTGCCGCCGGCCAGGACGAAGTCGCGGCCCGGCGCCGAGTCGGCCCCGGCGGCGTCCGGCGACGCCTCCCCCGGCGACGGGGCCCGGCCGGGGTCGACCGTGGGGAACAGGTTCGCCCGGTCGGCCGCGTCGGGCCAGCCGTCGAGGGCCACCGGGTCGTCGGTCACGGAGCCGCGCTCCAGGGGCGGCAGGTCGCGGACCGGCTCCCCCCGGGTCTCCTCGTCCCGCTCCGCGTCGAACTCCACCACCCCGTCGACGACGGTCTCCTCCACCCGCGTGGAGGTGTCGAAGGGGTCGCCGGACAGCAGCACGAGGTCGCCGTCCTTCCCCTCCTCCAGGGTCCCGACCCGGTCGTCGATCCGGAGCTGCTCGGCCGGGTAGAGGGTGAGCATCCGGAGGGCCTCCTCCTTCGGCACGTCCCCGTACTTCACCGGCTTGTTCATCTCGTAGACCATGAAGGACTGCAGCCACGGGATGTCGGAGTTGATGCTGGTGCTCACCCCGTGGCGGTGCATGATCGAGGCGTTGTAGGGAATCGCGTCGTACGCCTCCAGCTTGTACATCCACCAGTCGGAGAAGGTGGAGCCGGCGGCCCCGTGCTCGGCCATCTCCGAGGCCACCTTGTACCCCTCCAGCACGTGCTGGAAGACGTCGATGTCGAAGCCGTACCGCTCGGCCACGTTCATCAGCATCACGATCTCGTCGGCCCGGTAGGAGTGGGCGTGGACGTCGAGCTTCCCCTCCATGATGTCCACCAGCGTCTCCAGCCGGAGGTCCCGGCGGGGCGGCACGCGGCGGGCGTCCGGGTCCTCCCGGTACGCCTCCCACGCCTCCCGGTACTCCCGGGCGGCGTCGAAGGCCTGCTCGTACACCTGCTCCACGCCGACCCGCGACTTCGGGAAGCGCTCCGGGCCCGGGAGGCTGAAGTTCTTCTGCGTGACGTTCTCCCCCAGGGCGAACTTCACCGTCCGGGGGGCCCCCTGGAAGAGGAGCTGGTCGGAGCGGTCCATCTGCCAGCGCATCTTGATGACGGCGCTCTCGCCGCCGATGGGGTTGGCGCTGCCGTGGAGGATCAGCGCGGACGTCACGCCGCCCGAGAGGGCCTGGTAGATGTCGAACGAGCCCGGGTCCAGCGCGTCCCGCACCCGCACCTCGGGCGTCACCGGCGCCGTCGCCTCGTTGGTGGCCCGCATCGCCGTGTGGGAGTGCGCGTCCACGATCCCGGGGATGGCCGTGCGGCCCTCGCCGTCCACGACCTCGACGCCCTCCGGGGCCTCCACGTCGGGGCCGATCTCGCGGATCTCCCCGTCCCGGACGAGGATCGAGACGTCCTCGAGCTGCTCGCCGGTGGCCGTCCACACCCGGTCCAGGTCGCGCACGAGGAGGTCGCCGCGGGGGACCTCCACGGCCCCCTCCTCGATCTGGGGCTCGGGGTCGTCCTGGGCGGCGCCCGGCACCGGGAGGGCGACGAGGGCCGCGAGGACGGCGGGGACGGCGGCGTCGAGGACGTCGGGACGTGGCATCTTCTCCTGCCTTCTCGGGATCGCGGTCGTTCCGGCGCTTCGCTCGCTCGGGAGATCGGCGCTGCGGGCGGGGGCGTGCCCGGCCGACGTCGCGCGTCGCCGGCTCATCGGCCCTCGCCCCCGTCCGGGCCGCCCGTGCGCTCGGCCTCCCAGGTGAAGGACCCCACCTGGGGCGGCCCGCTGCCGCTGCCGCTCATCTCGCCCTCCGAGGCGGTCCCCGTGAAGCTGAGGCGGAGCGTCTCTCCGCCGGCGTCCACCACGACGGTGAAGCTCACGTCGCTGCCGGAGACGGTCCCGTCGACGACCCGGGACTCGCCGAACTGCGTGCTCATCGTGCCGTCGAACCGGGCGCCCTGCTGCTCCAGGGAGAGGGTGCCGGCGAACGAGCCGGAGCCGGTCTCCAGCTCGGCCTCCCACCGACCGGAGACGTCCACGGCCGGCGGCTCCTCGGGCTCCTCCCCCGGCTCCGCGCCCCGCTCCAGCGCGCCCTCGACGAAGGTGTACCGGATCCGGGTGTCCTCCGCGAAGAGGGGGCCGTCGGTGACGACCAGGTTGGCGGGGCGGCCCTCCCGGACCCCGGCGAGCCACGGCGCGCCCAGCAGCCGGGCGGGCGTCGCGGTGAGGGCGGCCAGCGCCTCGTCCTCCGAAAGGCCGTACTCGACGGCCTTTCGGGCCCCCTCCCGGAGGTCGGCCTCCCCGCCGCCGCTGGTCAGGGCCACGCGGACGCCGGCGTCGGCGAGCCGGCCGGCGGCGGCCCAGGCGTCCTCGATGCGCCGCTTCTCGCGGAGCACCTCCGGCTCGAGCTCCTCTTCCTGCTCCCCGTCCGGCGC
>CAYZLN010000147.1:2604-4969 GCA_964479295.1 uncultured Gemmatimonadota bacterium | reverse complement strand
GAGCGTGGGGTCCGGCCGCGCAGGCCGGCGGCGGGAGGTCACCCTTCCGGACGGGTGGGACCGCCCGCCGCGGAGCTCCGGCCCGGGCGTCTGCGCGGGCGGCGGCGAAGGACGGCTCCGCCGCGCCCTCAGCCCCCGGCGGCCTCGGGCACCAGGTCCAGCAGCCGGTGGCCCTCCATCTCCATCGTCCCGCCCTCCCGGGTGCGGACGGGCCTGCGGAAGAGGGGCCCGTCCCAGACGAAGGAGTGGAACTCGCCCCGCTCGCCGCAGGGGTCGATCTCCGGCCGCGAGGCGATCTCCTCCAGCAGCCCGGCGTCCACGTCGCGGCCCAGCCAGTCCGGCTCTCCGTCCTCCAGATTCACGCTGATGATCCGACCGCGGTAGCCGAAGTGGACGAACTCCCGGGCCAGCCGGGCCGGGTCGCCCTGCCACAGCGGCTCGACGTGCTCGAGCCCGCGGCCGGTCACGCGCTCCTCGTACCACTCGCGGATGTCCTCGAGGTGGATGTTGCCGAAGACGACGCCCCGGACGCCGTCGTCGACGAGGCGGTCGAGCCCGCGGGCCAGCGCCTCCTCGAAGCCGTCCGGTCCCGCCTGCTCCAGCACGGCCTCCAGGCCCAGGGCCTCGGCCTGCGCGCCCAGCAGCTCCCTCCGCAGGCCGTGGTAGGGCACCCGTCCGCTCTCCTCGTCGACGACGCTGAGGAAATGGGTGACCCGCATCCCACGGGTGACCGCCCGGTGGAGGGCGAGGGTGGAGTCCTTGCCCCCGGAGGAGGCCAGGGCGTAGGCGGGCCGGTCGTCGCCCCGCGGCCGGGAGCCGGCGGACGGGGAGTGCTCGGGACGCGGTCCGGGTCCGGGTTCGTCGGGCATCGCGCTCGGCGACCTCGCTGTCTCTGGAATGAAGGGGACGACCGGGCCGCGTCGGCCGCGGCCGGCCCGGTCGGTCACGAGCGGGGTTCCAACCTACCCGCGGCGCCGCGACCGTTGCAGGGGCGCGATTCCGTGTCGCCGGGGCGGCGCGAGGCGCGTGACGCCCGGCCTCCCCACCCGGCGGCGGCCATGGCAGGGACGGGCCGTCCCGGGCCGTGACAGCGGCCGGGGGGCGGGCTACCTTCCGCGCAGCCATGGACCGCGAGCGCGCCCCCCGGCACGAGCTCCTCGACGGCTACCCCGTCGTCGTCCGCGTCCCCGTCCAGTGGGGCGACATGGACGCGTACGGCCACGTCAACAACACCGCCTTCTTCCGCTACTTCGAGTCGGCACGGGTGGAGTACCTGGAGAGGTGCGGCTTCACCGACTCCTACGAGGAGACCGGGATCGGGGCGATCCTCCACTCGACGCGGTGCCGCTTCCGCCGCGCCCTGACCCACCCCGACACCGTCCTGGTCGGGGCCACCGCCCGCGAGGTCGGGGAAGACCGCTTCACCCACGCCTACCGGCTCGTCTCCCTGGCGGACGACGAGGTGGCCGCCGAGGGCTCGGGCGTCGTGGTGTCGTTCGACTACCGGCGGGGGGAGAAGGCGCCGATCCCGGACGAGGTCCGGGCCGCCATCGCGTCGATCGAGGGGGAAGACGGCGGGAGCTGATCCCCGTCGGGGGCCCGGCGGGCACGGGCGGGAGGCCGCGGTCCGGGCGGGCGGCAGGGACCGGTCCGGCCCCTGCCGTCGTGCCTACTGTCTCCTGAGAACCCCCGTGGTCACATCACCTTTACGTACCCACTTTACGACGAGGCTGTCCTGTCCCGGGTACGCCTCGAAGGCCTCGCGAAGGTCCGCCGGGCCGGCCACCTCGCGGCCGCCGGCCTCGACCACGACGTCCCCGGGCCGCAGGCCCAGCTCGGCCGCCGGGGTGTCGGAGAGCACCTCCATGATGAGCAGGCCACGGTCGGCGCCCGGGAAGTAGTCGGCCAGGGACGACGTCAGGGGCCTGAACTCCGCGCCGGCGGCCCGGAGCGACTCCGTCCGGAGGAGCGCCTCGGCCATGCCCTCCTGCGCGTCGCCGCCCTCGTCGCCGGCGGCGCGGGCCCGCTCCCGAGCCCGACGGAGGGCCTCGCGCTGGTGCTCGCGCAGCGCCCGGATGTGGCGCCGGGCCTGCGCGAACACGGAGTCCCGGATCGCCTCGAGGCGAGGCGCCATCCCCCGTAGCCGGGCCGACCGCGTCGAGTCCCCGTCCCTCCACCGGACGACGACCCGGCCGTCCTCGTCGCGGTCGAACACGACCGGGGCGCCCCCGTCCTGCGACACGAGCGCCTCGCCGCCGCGCCCCGCGTCGTCCCCGCCCCCCCGAGGGGCGCCGGGCGCGACCGGCGAGGGCGCCGCCGGCCCGCCGGCCATGCGCACCCGCTCGGGCTCCACCCGAGGAGGCCG
>CAYZLN010000147.1:0-2504 GCA_964479295.1 uncultured Gemmatimonadota bacterium | reverse complement strand
TCGGCCACCTGGAAGAGGAAGTCGTTCAGGGCCGGATCGGCCGGGTCCTCCCGGAGGGCCTCCTGGCTGGCGCGCATGAGGGCGTCCAGACGGGCGAGGTGCTCCGCCGCCGCCTGCGGGTTCCTGTACGCCTCCTGGAAGGTGGGGCCGCGCTCCCGGAGCTCCTCGAGGCGCTCCCTGGCCTCACGGTAGGTCAGCCCGTCGGCGGGGCCGGTGGGCTCCCCCCCTCCCTCGCCCGCGGCGGCGAGCCTCGATCCGCCGCCCGACCGGGCCGGCGTCGCGGCCGTTCCCGCGTCCGTCCCCGCGTCGGCGCCCGGGGTCGCCTCGCCGGACGCCGTCGAGCGGGTGGCGGTCACCCCGTCGGCGGCCTCCCGAGCGTCGCCGCCGGGGGAGGCGAGGTGCGTGCCCAGGCCCAGACCCCCCACGAAGAGGATCGCCGCGGCCGCCGCCCGGGCCCAGCCGACGCTTCGGAACGAGAAGGACGGGTCCTCGACCGGCCGATCGTCCCCGGGCTGCGGATCGGCCACGCCCCGCTGCTCGAGCTCCGTCTCGACGGACGCCCAGGCGCCGGGAGGCGCCTCCCGGTCGCCCAGGGCCGAGAGCGCCATGCGCATCCTCCGGAGCAGCTCCATCTCGCGCCGGCAGGCCGGGCACTCCTCGATGTGCCCGCCCTCGCTGGCCTCCCCGGCCCCTCTGTCGAGGAGGGCGGAGATCTCTTCAGTGCTGAGATGATCGTCAGACATCGTTCTGAGCTTCCGTCCTGTCGTCGGTGGCCGGGGCGATCAGCTCCCGCATCTTCGCCCGGGCCTTGTGGAGCTGAGACTTCGACGTCCCCGTCGCCACGCCCAGCTTCTCGGCGATCTCCTTGTGCGTCAGTCCCTCGACGTCGTGCAGGACCAGCACCTCCCGGTAGCCGGGGGGCAGCCGGTCCAGCGCCTCGGAGAGGATCCGCTGGTTGATCACGGCGTCGTCCACCGGCGTCGGCGGCGCCGGGTTCACCTCTTCCGAGGCCTCCTCCTCGAGCTCGCGGTGGCGGCCCGCGCTGCGCAGGTGGTTGAGCGCCGTGTTCGTGGCCAGCCTGTACATCCACGTGCCGAAGGAGGACTTCCCCTCGAAGAGGTCCAGCTTCTCGAACGCCCGGATCCACGCCTCCTGGGCGAGGTCGTCGGCCAGGGCGTCGTTCCCGGCGAGCCGGCGCACCACGGTGTACACGCGGTCGGAATGGGCGCGGTACAGCCGCTCCATCGCCGACCGGTCGCCGTCCCGGGCACGCTCGATCAGGTCGCCTTCGTCCACTCCTCTCCCCTCTCCGTGGCTGTGTTGGGATACCCGGGATGCGCCGAGGGTTGCCTCGCGGGGACAGGGGTCGCCCCCCGGCCCGGCTGGAGCCGAAGCCCCGCCGGCGGCGGTCGCCGGTCAGCCCGGCCCCGCCTCCTCGCGCGCCGCCGTCCCCCCGAGCGCCCGCTCCAGCACCGGCACCGTCGCGTACGCGGCGAAGGCCACGGCGAGCCCGGCCAACGCGTCCACGGCATAGTGGAAGCGCCCGTACACGGTGCCCAGCGTCAGCAGCGCCACCGCGGGGAGGAGGACCCAGAACCAGCGCGGCGCGTCCCGCCGGCACGCCAGCAGGGCGGCGGCCGCCGCCGCCACGTGGGAGCTGGGGAAGGCGGTGCCCTTCGACGAGCCCGCCTCCAGCACGCCGTGGACGAGCCCGAAGAGCGGCCCCTGCGAGGGCGGGCCGGCGATGGGGTCGAACTCGTACCGGGGGCCGGCCACCGGGAAGACGGCGAAGCACAGGTAGCAGACGAAGAAGGCCAGGGCCACGGCGACCGTCAGCCGCGCCAGCCCCCGCTCGCCCTCCTCCGAGTACACGGCCAGCGCCGCGCCCGGCACGACGAGATAGTAGGAGAAGTACCCGGCGTGCAGGAGCTCCGAGAGCCACACGCTCGGCGCCCGCCGCGCGGCGGTGAGGCTGAGCTGCTCCCCGAAGAGGGCCGCCTCCCATCCCTGGACGGCGCCGTCCAGGTAGCCCGGCGAGACGAGCTGGTTGAGCGTGGCGAGCTCGGTGTAGAGCACCGGCGTCACCACCACCGGCAGGAAGATGCGCAGGAAGCGCAGGAGCCGTCCGCGCGACGGCGACGGAGCCCGCCGCGACCACGTCCACAGCCCCGCCACCGCCGCCCCGTGCGCGGCGGCGAGGGCGAGGCCGGCGGCCGTCAGGGTCGCCGCCGCCAGCAGCCCGGTGGCCGCCAGGTACCCGGCCAGGAGATGGTCGCCGGGCAGGTGGGTGCCGGCCGCGACCCCGCCGGACGGGCCCGCCGCCGCGCCGCCCGCCGGACGGCCCGAGCTCACAGCCATCCCTCCCGCCGGTACCAGCGCACCGTCCGCTCCAGCCCTTCGCCGAAACCGACCTCGGGCTCCCACGCCAGCGCCTCCTCCGACGGCGCCGGGTCGCAGGTCCAGCTGTGGCGGGCCAGGTCCCGGGCGCTCCGCCGGTCGAAGTC
>CAYZLN010000146.1:0-4974 GCA_964479295.1 uncultured Gemmatimonadota bacterium | reverse complement strand
TCCCGCAGGTACTGCCCCGTGTGGCTGTCCTCCACCAGCGCCACGTCCTCCGGCGCGCCCTCGGCCACCACCCGGCCGCCGGCCTCGCCGCCGCCGGGCCCCAGGTCGACGACCCAGTCGGCCGTCTTGATCACGTCGAGCTGGTGCTCGATGACCACCACCGTGTTCCCCATCTCCACCAGCCGGTGGAGCACCTCCAGCAGGATGCGGATGTCGTCGAAGTGGAGGCCGGTGGTGGGCTCGTCCAGGATGTAGAGCGTGTCGCCGGTGCTCTTCTTGGCCAGCTCGGAGGACAGCTTCACCCGCTGGGCCTCCCCGCCCGACAGCGTCGTGGCGGGCTGGCCGAGCCGGATGTAGCCGAGCCCCACGTCGTGGAGCGTCTTCAGCTTCCGCTTCACCCGGGGCACCGCCTCGAAGAACTCCAGCGCCTCGTCCACGGTCATCTCCAGGACGTCGGCGATGCTCTTCCCCTTGTAGAGCACCTCGAGCGTCTCCCGGTTGTAGCGCTTGCCCCGGCAGACGTCGCAGTCCACGTAGACGTCGGGCAGGAAGTGCATCTCGATCTTCACCTGCCCGTCGCCCTGGCACGCCTCGCAGCGGCCGCCCTTCACGTTGAAGCTGAAGCGGCCCTTGTCGTAGCCGCGGATCTTCGACTCCGGGAGCTTGGCGTAGAGCTCCCGGATGGGGGTGAAGACGCTGGTGTAGGTGGCCGGGTTCGAGCGGGGGGTCCGCCCGATGGGGCTCTGGTCCACGTCGATGACCTTGTCCACCAGGTCCAGGCCCTCGACCGCGTCGTGCTCGCCCGGCGTCTCCTTCGCCCGGTAGAGCTCCTTCGCCAGCTTCCGGTAGAGGATCTGCTCCACCAGGCTCGACTTCCCCGAGCCCGACACGCCGGTGACGCAGATGAAGGTGCCCAGGGGGAAGCCGACGTCGACGTCGTCGAGGTTGTGGTGCCGCGCGCCGCGGACCACCACCTCGCGGCCCTCCTCGGGCAGCCGCCGCTCCTCGGGCACCGGGATCTGCCGGTCGCCCCTCAGGTAGGCGCCCGTGAGCGACTCCTCCGACGAGGTCAGCTCGTCCAGGGTCCCGGAGACCAGCACCTCCCCGCCGTGGCGTCCGGCCCCCGGCCCCAGGTCCACGACGTGGTCGGCGGTGCGGATCGTCTCCTCGTCGTGCTCCACGACCAGCACCGTGTTGCCCAGGTCGCGGAGGTCCTCGAGCGTGTCCAGCAGGCGCCGCTGGTCGCGCTGGTGGAGCCCGATGCTGGGCTCGTCGAGGACGTAGAGGACGCCGACCAGGCGGCTACCGATCTGGGTGGCGAGCCGGATCCGCTGGGCCTCGCCGCCCGAGAGGGAGCCGGCCGAGCGCGCCAGCGTCAGGTAGCCCAGGCCGACCTGCACCATGAAGTGGAGCCGGTCGACGACCTCCTTGAGGATCGGCTCGGCGACCTCGGCCGCCTGGTCGGAGCGGCCCTCCACCCGCTCCTGGAGGCCGCGGAAGAGCTCCAGCGAGTCGGTGACCGGCAGCTCGACGACCTCCGGCAGGCGCCGTCCGTCGACGGTGACGGCCCGGCTCTCCGGGCGCAGGCGGGCGCCGTCGCACTCGGCGCACACCCGCTCCGTCATGTACTCCTCGAGGTCGTCGCGGACCTTGTCGCTGTCCGTCTCCTCGTAGCGCCGCATGACGTCGGCGACGACGCCCTCCCAGCCGAGCTCCTCGTCCCCGAAGAGGACGGCCCGGCGCTGGTCGTCGTCGAGCTGGCCCCAGGGGTCGTTCAGGCCGAAGCCGTGCTTCTCGGCCACCGGGGGCAGCACCTCGTTCCGGAGCTTCTTCCGGGGCGGGCCCCAGGGCAGGATCACGCCCTCGAGGATCGAGATCCGGTCGCCGCCCAGCATCTTCTCGGGGTCCGGCTCCTGGCGGACGCCCAGCCCGTCGCAGGCCTCGCAGGCCCCGTAGGGCGAGTTGAAGCTGAACTGCCGGGGCTCGAGCTCGGGGATGTTCACCTCGCAGTCCGGGCAGGCGTACTGCTCGCTGAAGAGGTGCTCCTCGGGCTCGCCGCCGTCCCGGCGCAGGTCGACCCGGGCCGTGCCGCCGGCCATCCGGAGCGCCGTCTGCACCGAGTCGGCCAGCCGGTCCCGCTCCCCCTCCCGCACCACGAGCCGGTCGACGACCACCGAGATCTCGTGGTTCTTGTTCTTGTCGAGGGACGGCGGGTCGTCGACCTCCACCAGCTCGTCGTCGACCCGCGCCCGGACGAAGCCCTCCTGTCGGGCCTCCTCGAAGAGATCCTCGAACTCCCCCTTGCGGCCCCGGACCAGGGGCGCCAGCACCTCGACCCGGGAGCCCTCGCCCCAGGACCGCACCGAGTCGACGATCTGGCCCACCGACTGCCGCCGGACGGGCTGCCCGCACTCCGGGCAGTGGGGCGTGCCGGCCCGGGCCCACAGCAGGCGGAGGAAGTCGTAGACCTCGGTGACGGTGCCCACCGTCGAGCGGGGGTTGCGCGAGGTCGTGCGCTGCTCGATGGCGATGGAGGGCGAGAGCCCCTCGATCTGGTCCACGTCCGGCTTGTCCATGACGCCCAGGAACTGCCGGGCGTAGGCCGAGAGCGACTCGACGTACCTGCGCTGCCCCTCGGCGTAGATGGTGTCGAACGCCAGGGAGGACTTCCCCGACCCGGAGATCCCGGTGACCACCGTCAGGGACTCCCGGGGGATGGAGACGTCGACCTCCTTGAGGTTGTGCTCGCGGGCGCCCCGGACGACGAGGTGGTCCTCCGCCACGTCCGTGGGGTCGTCGCGGGTCTCTGCGTCCCGGGAGGGCGTCAGTGTATCCGTCTCAGCCATTGGATGCCGTCTTCGGAGTTCGAGAGGTCCGTCGAGGTCGGGGCGTCGGCGGCGCGGGTCCCGTGGCGCCGACGGGGATCGGAGGGCCCACGTCCGGTGCGGCCCGGGCCCCGGCGGTCCGTCGGAGAGGCGCATCCCTGCCGCGGGGCCGGGTCCGGGGTGAAGAGGGCGCAAGGCCGGTGCCGTCGCTGCGGCGCGACCCGCCCCCCCGGCCGGCGTGTCTTCCGGCGTCCCGTGCCCGCGAATCGGCGGGGACGCGCGCCGGACCCGTCACGCCGGCATCAGCACACGGGCGGCGAGGGGGAGCATCTCCACCTCGAGAGGGGTCTCGCCGGCCGGCTCCCCGTCGATCTGCACCGGGACGACGGGCTCGGCCTCCACCCGCACTTCCTCCGCCTGGAGGAAGATCATCCTCTCGTTGCCGACGTATTCCTGTCGGGCCATCTGCCAGACCATCCGCGCCGTGTCGGGCAGCGTGCGGGGCGCGAAGACACAGATGTCCACCCGCCCGTCGCGCCAGGACACCTCCGGGCCCACCTGGAGCTCCATGGGGAACGGGCCCGTGCCCAGCAGCCCGACGTTGGCGAGGAGCACCATCGTCGCACGCACCTCCAGCTCCTCGTCGTCGGCCACGATCCGGAAGTCGGCGCTGCGCGGGGCCACCATGTGCCGGAGGCCGCTCAGGAGGTAGGCGCCGAAGCCGAACCTGCTCTTCAGGTCCTCGGTGGCGTCGGCCATCACCTCGGCGTCGAGGCCGGCGCCGGCGATGAGCGCGAAGTGCTCGCCGTTCGCCGTCCCCAGGTCGATGGCCTCCGGCTCGCCCTCCACCGCCACCCGGACGCTTCCCTCCAGCGAGGCGGGGATGTCGAAGTTGACGGCGAGCTGGTTGCCGGTCCCGAAGGGGAGGATGGCCACGGGGACGCCCGTGCCGGCCGTGGCCCGGAGCGCCTGGGCCACCGTCCCGTCCCCGCCGGCGGCCGCCACCGCACGGCAGCCGGCGCGGGCGGCGGCGCGGGCGGCGTCCAGGCCCGAGGCGGGGTCGGGGGCCACGAAGAGGTCGAAGGGCACCCCGTGCCCCGCGAGCTCGGCGGCGACCCTCCGGCGGAAGGCGTCCGCGTCCCCGACGGCCCGGGGGTTGATGAGGACGAAGAGCCGGTCGGACGTCGCGACGGGATAGTCGGCCTCCGCGTCGTCCGGCGCCGACGGCGCCAGCTCGTCCCGACCGTCCAGATCGCCGTCCCCGCCGGATCCGGCGCCGTCGGTCAAGCGCCGCCCCGGGCCATCTCCTCGAGGCGCCGGACGCGATCCTCCGTCGGCGGGTGCGTGCTGAAGAGCGAGGAGAAGCTGATCCCCCCGCCTCCGCCGCCGAGGGGGTTCACGATGCAGAGGTGCGCGGCCGCCTCGTTGACCTCCTTGTCGCCCCGGGGGCCGGCGCGCCGAATCCGCATGGGGCCCTGCTCGGCGGCCCGTTGCATGGACTGGAGCGCGCGCGCCAGGGCCCGGGGGCGTCCGCTGATCTCCGAGCCGGTCCGGTCGGCCCGGTACTCGCCGGCGCGGCTGATGGCCATCTTGATGAGCATGGCCGCCAGCGGGGCCAGGACGATCATCAGGATCATACCGATCGCCCCTCCCCGGTCCCGTCCTCCCCCGAAGAAGAACCCGAACCGGGCGAGCATGACGATCGCCGCCGCCAGCGTGGCCGAGACGGTGCCGACGAGCATGTCCCGGTTCTTGATGTGGGCGAGCTCGTGGGCGGTCACCCCCTCCAGCTCCTCGCGGTCCAGCGCCTGGAGGATGCCCTCGGTGAAGCAGACCACCGCGTTCTCGGGGTTCCGGCCGGTGGCGAAGGCGTTCGGCTGGTCGGTGGGGGCGATGGCCACCGTGGGCATCGGCAGCCCCGCCTGCTGCCGCAGACGGTCCACCATCTCGTACAGCTCCGAGTGGTCGTCGAGCCCGATCTTCTCGGCCCCGTACATCTTCAGCACCATCCGGTCGCTGAACCAGTAGCTGCCGAAGTTGAAGACGGCGGCGAAGACGAAGGCCCACAACATCCAGCTCGTGCCGCCGAAGTAGCCCGCGACGCCCACGAAGAGCGCCGTCATGAGGGCCATCAGGCCGAAGATCTTGA
>CAYZLN010000145.1:0-4988 GCA_964479295.1 uncultured Gemmatimonadota bacterium | reverse complement strand
CGAGGACCTCCTCGCGGCTGGCGTCGGCCACGTCCTCGCCGAAGACCACCACCCGCGGGTCCCGCTCCATCTCGTCCCGGAGGCATTTGTTGAGGAGGTCGACCATGGTGGTCTCGTCGCCCTCGAACTCCGGCTCGGTGTCGAAGGCGTCGGAGGTGGGGTCGACGTCCTCCGAGTGGACGTGGAGGTGGATCGAGTCCCCACGGGGCTGCTCCTTCTCCAGCGCGCGGTCGGAGGCCTCGTTGACCTCCTCGTCGACCTCGTCGCGGATCCGCTGGAGCTCGTCCTCGTCGGCCACGCCCTGCCGCTGGAGGAACTCGGCGAAGTTGGGGATCGGGTCGCGCTCCGCCTCGGCCTCCCGCTCGGACTCCGGCTTGTAGACCTTCTCGTTGTCCGACATGGAGTGGTTGTACGGCCGGATCACGTGGGCGTGGACCAGCGCCGGCCCCTTCCGCTCGCGGCAGTGGCGCACCGCCTCGCCCATGGCCCGGTAGCTCTCCAGCGGGTTCGTGCCGTCGACCTCCTCGACGTGGAGGTCGGGGAAGTTCTCCACCAGCCGCGAGATGCTGCCGCCCGCGGTCTGCACCTCCACGGGGACCGAGATGGCGTAGCCGTTGTCCTCGACGAGGAAGACCAGCGGCAGCTTCTCGTTGGAGGCGGTGTTCAGGGCCTCCCAGAACTCGCCCTCCGAGGTGCAGCCCTCGCCGCCGGTGACCAGCACGACCTCGTCGCCGTCGAAGGTCACCCGCTCGTCGTCGACGCCGATCCGCCGGGCTCGCACGCCGGCCTCGGCGCAGCCCACCGCCGGCAGGAACTGCGAGCCGGTGGGGCTCGACGAGGTGGGGACGTTGATCTCCGGGTGGCCCCAGTGGGCCGGCATCTGGCGGCCTCCGCTGGCCGGGTCCTCCGCGGCGCCCACCGCCTGCAGGAACATCTCGTAGGGTGTGACCCCGAGCTGCAGCATCAGCGCCCGGTCGCGGTAGTAGGGGAAGACCCAGTCGCGGTGCGGGTCGAGGTGCCGGCCGGCGGCCACCAGCACCGCCTCGTGGCCGGCGCCGCTGATCTGGAAGAAGATCTGCTGGAGCCGCTTCATGGCGATCTCGCGGTCGTCGATGCGCCGCGAGAGGTACATGGTCCGGTAGACGTCCAGCAGGTCGTTCGCGTCCAGACCGTAGGTGTCCGGCGCGTCGATCTCGGTGTCGATGGCTTCGAGGGGTGTCGGCATCGTCCCGTCCGGCGTTCGGTGCAGTCGGCTCCGGCGTGTGTGGCGGCTGCGTCGCTGCTCGTCCCCGGATGGTACCGGCGGACGAGGCCCCGAGGTCCGGGGCGTGCGACCGTCAAGATAGGCGAGCGGAGGGCGGCTCACCACCTCGCAGGGGCGGCGGCGGGCCTGCGAGGCGCGGCGGCCGCCCCGCTCCGACAGGGCGGCCCGCCGTCTACAGCCCCGCGTCCAGCGGCTCCTTCTCCGGGAAGAACTCCAGGCCGGCGTCGCGCACCGTCCGCCGGAACTCGGCCACGTCCTCGGCGAAGACCCGGTTCGTCTCGTCCACCGCCTCCTCGAGCCGGTCCTCCGCGTTGCGGATCAGGGTGCGCTGCGCGTCGGTCGGGGCGTCGTAGGAGGAGGAGAGCGAGAAGTAGGCGCGCTCGAGCCGCGCCTCGACGCTCTTCCGCTCGCGGACGATCCCCTGGACCTCCTCGGTGGGCCCGAGGAAGAGCTCCCGGGCGTGCGTGAGGGCCTGCTTCAGCTCCTCGCCGGCCTCCCTGAGGTCGCCGGCGTCCTCGAGCTCCTGCGCCCGGGCGGTGGCGAGCACCCGGTCGACGCTCTCCTTCGCGCCCCGGATGCGGTCGACCGCCTCGGCCGCCGTCTCGAAGTGGCCGCCGGCCCGGTACATGGCCCGCCGCTTCTGGCGGCGCTCGGAGGTGGCCACCTCCAGCCGGGGGTCGAAGCGCACCTCCACCGGCCGCGAGACCGTGTCGCCGTCCATCGCGACCCGGAGCGTGTAGTCGCCCGCCAGCACCTCCGGCGCCGGCACCCGGCCGCCGCCGGCCCCGGGCGGGCCGCCGCCCTCGCCGGGCTGCTCGAAGCCCTCGGGGCGGAGGTCCCAGACGGCCCGGTTGAGGCCGTCCTCCACCTCGAGGGTGTCGGTGCGGATCACCGAGTCGGCCTCGAGCACCTGCAGGACGGCGCGGGGCCCGTCGTCCCGGCCCCCGCCCTCGCCGGCCTCCCCGCCGCCCGGCTCGCCGCCGGCCTCGGCCGCCATCTCCTCCTCGCCGACGGTGGGCACCGGCGGGCCGGGCGGGCCCCCGGGCTCGGCCGTCGGCGACGGGCCCTCCCGCGCCTCGTCCTCCTCCTCGGGGACGTCGGCCGAGAAGGTGAAGCGGGCGCCGTAGGGCGGGTTCTCGCCCGAGAACATGGCGTCGCCGTCGAACCGGTAGACCTTCGGCGACGCCGTCTCGTGCACGTACGCCGTCGGCGTCTCGAAGAGGTGCAGGCCGTCGGCCAGCGACGGGTCCCCGGCGAGCGCCCGGAGCGGCCGGACGTCGTCCAGCACGAAGGCGCCCCGGCCGTGGCTGCCCACCACCAGGTCGGCCTCCCGCTCCTGGAACGCCAGGTCGCGCACCGGGACGGTGGGCACGCCGTGGGTCCACTTCGTCCAGCTCCCGCCGCCGTCCAGGCTCACGTGAAGCCCGAACTCGGTGCCCAGCCAGAGCAGGTCGGGCACCTCCGGGTCCTGCAGCAGCACCCGGGCGAAGCCGTCGACGTCGTCGCCGGCGATGCGCGTCCAGTCCTCCCCGTAGCCCTCGACCCGGTAGACGTAGGTGCCCCAGTCGCCGCGCTTGTAGTCGTGGAAGACGACGAAGGCGGTGCCGCCCTCGAACTCCGAGGCCTCGACGTGGTTCACCCACGCGTTCTCGGGCACCGCGCCGGGGATCCGGTCCGTGAGGTCGGTCCACTCGCCGCCGCCGTCGCGGGTGACGTGCACCTGTCCGTCGTCCGACCCGGTCCAGATCACGCCCTCCTCGACGGGGCTCGGGGCGATGGCGTAGAGGGTCGTGTAGTTCTCGGCGCCGGTGACGTCTTTCGTCAGCCCGCCGCTCTGCTCCTGACGCTGCCACTCGGGGTCGTCGGTGGTGAGGTCGGGGCTGACGACCTCCCAGGTCAGGCCGTCGTCGGTGCTCCTGTGGACGTACTGGCTTCCGAAGTAGAGCGTGTTCTCCCGGTGGGGGTCCAGCGCGAGCGGCGCGTTCCAGTTGAAGCGCAGCGCCTCCTCGTCGGAGGGCGCCGCCGGGCGGATCTCCTTCCGCTGGCCCGTCTCCAGGTCCCACCGGACGATGAAGCCCCGCTGCGACATGGCGAATCCGTACCGGGGGTCCTCCGGGTCGGCGAGGGCGCCGAAGCCGTCGCCGAAGCCGATCTCGGTCCACTCGTAGTTGCGGATGCCGCCCTGGGCCCAGACCTCGCTGGGCCCCTTCCAGGAGCCGTTGTCCTGGAGCCCCCCGTAGACGTTGTAGGGGAGGGCGTCGTCGACCGAGATCTCGTAGTACTGGGAGAGCGGGAGGTTCTCGACGAAGCGCCACGTGTCCGCGCGGTCGCGCGAGATGTAGACGCCCCCGTCGTTGCCGTTCACCACGAAGTCGGGGTCCTCCGGGTCGATCCAGAGCGCGTGGTGGTCGACGTGGACGCCGCCGCCCCAGGTGGCCGCGCCCTCGAAGGTCCGGCCGCCGTCGGTGCTGACCTCGAGCGTGCCGTGGATGTTGTAGACCCGCTCGGGGTCGCGGGGGTCGACCATGATGTCGCCGTAGTAGAAGGGCCGCTCGGCCACGCCCTCGGAGTCGTTCACCACACGCCAGCTCTCCCCGCCGTCGTCCGAGCGCATGAGGCGATTCTTCTCGGCCTCCACCATGGCGTAGACCACGTCGGGGTCGGAGGGCGCCACGTCGAGCCCGATCCGGCCCAGGGGGCCGTCGGGGAAGGCGTCGCCGTCGCTCAGCTCCTCCCAGGTGTCGCCTCCGTCGTGGCTGACGTAGAGGCCGCTCCCGGGCCCGCCCGACTCGAAGAAGTGGGGCCAGCGCCGGAACTCCCACAGGCTGGCGAAGAGCTTCCGGGGGCTCTCCGGGTCGATGGCCACCTCGACGGCGCCGGTCCGGGGGTTCGGGCCCTCGAGCACGAGCTCCCAGGTCCCGCCGCCGTCGGTGGTCCGGTACAGCCCCCGCTGGCCGCCGTCGTTCCAGAGCGGGCCGGTCGCCGCGACGTAGGCGACGTCGGGGTCGTGGGGGTGGACGGCGATGCGGTGGATGTGCTCGGAGTCCTCCAGGCCGACCTTCGTCCAGGTCTTCCCGCCGTCACGGCTGCGGTAGACGCCGCGGCCCACGCCGGAGCTGTTCCGCATGTTCGCCTCGCCGGTGCCCACCCAGACGAGCTGGGGGTTGGCCGGGGAGACCGCGACGGCGCCGACGGAGGAGGCGTCCTGGTCGTCGAAGACCGGCGTCCAGGTGGTGCCGGCGTCGGTGGACTTCCACACGCCGCCGGTGGCCGACCCGACGTAGAGGGTGCTCGCGTCGCCGGGGACCCCGTCGATGGCCGCGACCCGACCGCTCATGCCCGCCGGGCCGATGGAGCGGGCCTCGAGCCCCGAGAGCCGCTCGGCGTCGACCTGCTGCGCCGGCGCCGGGTCGGGGGCGGCGAAAACCGCCAGGGCGGCCGCCGCCAGCGCCGCGACGGCGCCGGCTGTCGCGGAATCGAGGAGGGCGCGCACGCGGGCGGCGGGCGGCGGGCAAGGGGCCATCGGGGTCTCCTGTCCGTCGGGCTCGTGGTCGGGGGTCGCTCCGGGCGGTGCTCCGGGGACGCCGCGTCGGACGACGGCGCCTCCGGGCCGGGGCTCCGGCGACGACCGGCCACTGGCGGCCGGGCCGGCGGCCGGAGTCACGCCCCGGCGCCCCCAAGCTAGAGCCCGGCGGCGGCGCGGTACAAACCGGGCGGGGGGCGC
>CAYZLN010000144.1:1570-5069 GCA_964479295.1 uncultured Gemmatimonadota bacterium | reverse complement strand
AAGGGGGCGTACGACGAGCCGCCGTCGGAGGCGCTGCAGGAGAAGGACGCCGTGGACGAGGCCTTCCGCTCTCTGGGCCGGCGGATGCTCGAGGCGGCCCGGAACGGCGGCCCCCGCCAGGCCATCGGGACCCACGACCTCTCGATCCTCTCGGACCTCAGGGACACGGCCCGGGAGATGGACGTGGACGAGGAGCGCTGGGAGCTCCAGATGCTGTACGGGATCCGGAACCGCGAGCTCGAGGCCTTCGCCGAGCGGGGCCACCGCTGCCGGGTCCTGATCAGCTACGGCGAGGAATGGTTCCCCTGGTACATGCGCCGTCTGGCCGAGCGCCCCGCCAACCTGGCCTTCGTGCTCAGGAACCTCTTCAACCGCTGAGCCCGCCCCCCGCGCACATCCGGTGGCCGGCCCGTCGCGGGCCGGACGCCCCCCTCCGAGGCGCCCCCGCCCCCGCCCGGCGGCGGTCCGACCCGTTGCCTCTCAGCGGTGCACGTCCTCCGCCGACCGGATCGACGCCTCCTCGTCGTCGCCCGGCGCCGTCTCCCAGTCGTACTCCTCCCCCAGGGCGTGCCGGGTGAACCAGTCGAGCTCGACGTTCCCCTTGAAGAGCCGGTGGCGGAGCTTCTCCCACCCGTGCGCCGCGCCCGGCGCCACGTACAGGTGGGTGGGCACGCCGTGGTGGTCGAGGGCCCGGTACATCTCGACCGACTGGGGCATGGGCACCCGCTCGTCCTCCTCGCCGACGAGGAAGATCGTGGGGGTGGAGACGCGGTGGACGTCGCTCAGCGGCGAGTGCTCCCAGTAGGTCTCCACCGGGGCGTCCTCCCCCCAGGGGGACCCGCCGAACCAGGGGGTCCGGTAGAAGCGGATGTCGCTCTGTCCGTACATGGAGATCCAGTTCGACGCCCCGGCGCCGGACGACGCCGCCGCGAAGCGGTCGGTGTGGGTGATCACCTTGTTGGTCATGTGCCCGCCGGCGCTCCAGCCCATCTTGACCATGCGGTCCCCGTCGACGAGCCCGCGCTCGACGAGGGCGTCCACCCCGGCCATGACGTCCCGGTGGGCCTGCCGGAAGTAGTGGCCCACCATGTCGCGCATGAACGCGTCGCCGTAGCCCGTGCTTCCGCGGTAGTTCGGCTGGAAGACGAACCAGCCGCGGGCGGCCAGCACCTGCGGGTAGTCCCACGCCGAGCCGAACCCGAGCTTGTCCGACGCGGTCGGGCCCCCGTGCGTCTGCACCGCCAGGGGCGCCCGCTCCCCCTCCTCCCGGTCCAGCGGGTGGAAGAGGATCCCCTCGACCTCGGTGCCGTCCTCGCCCTCCCAGGTGACGACCTCCTGCTCCGGGAGCCGGTAGCGCTCGGCCAGGCCCTCGTGGACGCGGGTGACCCGCACGGGCTCCCGCTGTCCCTGGGCCGGGGTGGCGGTCTGGACGGTGTGGACCTCGCCGGGATCGCGGGGCGTGGCGACCCGGAAGACGTGCCGCCCGAGCCCGGGACGGTACTGCCAGTCCTCCACCGCGTGGTCGCCCTCGGTCACCCGGACGACCTCGTCCCGCTCGAGCTGCAGCCAGAACAGGTCCCGGCGGACGCCGGTGTTCGCCAGGAAATAGATCCGGCTGCCGTCCCGCGACCACTCGGCCGCCCCCACCTCGTGGGGGAGGTCCGGGGCCTCCAGCCGCGGCCCGGACGGCGGCTCCCCCTCGGAGGGCACGGGGGCGGTGAAGAGGTTGCTCTGGTAGTAGAACTCGAGGTCGGCGTTCGACATCGAGAGGAAGAGCACCCGCCGGTTGTCCGGCGAGAGGCGGGCGCCGGACTCGGGGACGCCGTTGTCGGTCACCCGGCGCATCCCCTCGCCCGAGGCGTCCGCCACCCAGACCTCCGTCTCGCCCCAGTCGTCGAAGAGCGGCGTGGGCCCGCGGTGGACGACCAGCATGGAGCCGTCGCGGGAGAGGCGGTAGTCCCAGATCGAGAAGTCGCCCCCCGTGACGCGCTCGGCCTCCCCGTCCGGGACCGCCACCCGCCACAGGTGGCGGTGACGCCAGTCCTCGTCGAAGGCGTAGACGTCGTTCCCGGCCTCCTCGCGGGCCTCTCGCGCCTCCGGCTCCTCGTCGTCCGCCAGGAAGTACAGGTGTCGGCCGTCGGGCGACCAGCGGATCTCGGAGACCGCGGTGGGGTGGTCGGTCAGCCGCCGCGCCTCGCCCCCGGACGTCGGGATCACGTGGACCTGGGCGTGCTCGTCGTCGCCCCGCTCCGCCAGGAAGGCGATCCGGTCGCCGTCGGGCGACCAGCGTGGGCTCGTCTCGCCCTCGGCCCCCGTGGTGAGCTGTCTCGCCTCGCGCGGCTCCTGACGCGGCCCTGGCGTCTCGACGAGCCAGAGGTGGCGCACGACCCTGTCCTCCTCCCAGTCCGCGTCGCCGCGGACGAAGACCACCCGCGACCCGTCCGGCGAGAGGCGCGGGTCGTCCACGGTCGGGACCTCGAGCCGGTCGACCAGCGACATGGGCTCGCCGCTGGCGGAGACGCCGGCCGCGTCCCCCTGCTGGGCCCGGGCCGGGGTCGACGCGGCGGCGTGGACGGCCAGGAGGAGCACCGCGGCGATCGGCGCGGCGGCCCACGGGCGGCGGACGGCGGAGACGCGGAACACGGATGCTCCCTCGGTCGGGGGTCGGGGTCACGGGCCGGGGGCCGCGGCGACCGGGCGGCCGGCCGACGCGGCGGCGACGTTCTCTCCCGGCGGACGTACGGGGCGATCTGCAGCCACATGGTCAGTCGGAATGGCTGCACGCACAAGGGGGCGCCGGGGCGCGCCCCTCCCCGGCGGGGCGCGGAGGCGGCGCGTCCCGCGGACGCCCCTCGTCGGCCCCGGCCTCCGCCCCGGGGCCCGTCGTCGCCTCAGCCCCCGCCCTCCGGACGCCAGGTTACGGCGTGGACCGAGACCCGTCCGTCGCGGGCCCGGGCGGTGCGGCTGTTCCCGGCCACGAGCCCCCTCGTGGACACCGCCCGGGCCTGGCCGCTGCCGTCGAGGGCCCGGAGCCGGCGCACCCGACCGTCGCGCCAGATGAACGCGTGGACCTCGCCGGACGCCGTCGAGGCCGATCCGACGACCCGGCCGCGGTCGTCGACGTCGTAGGCCCGGCTGTCGTCCCCCCCGAGCGTGCCCAGGTCCCGCATCTCCCCGTCCTCCCACAGGAAGGCCCGGACGTGCCCGTCCGGCGTCGTGCTCGCCCCCACCACCTGGCCCAGGTCGTTGATCCCGAACGCCCGGCTCTGTCGGCCGCCGAGCGTGCCCAGGTCCCGCATCCGACCGTCCTCCCACAGGAAGGCGTGGACCTCGACGCGGCCGGACCGGCCCCGTGCCGTCTGGCTGGCCCCCACCACCTGCCCGGCGTCGTTCACGTCGTGGGCCACGCTCTCGGTCCCGCCCAGGGTCCCCAGGTCCTGCATCTCGCCCTGCCGCCAGAGGAAGGCGTGGCTGGAGACGGCGTGCAGGCGGCCCGGAG
>CAYZLN010000144.1:0-1470 GCA_964479295.1 uncultured Gemmatimonadota bacterium | reverse complement strand
GCCTGCTTGGCCCTGTACATGGCGTCGTCCGCGCGCCGCCAGAGCCGCTCCCCCATCTCCCGCCATCCGGCGGCGGCCTGCTCGGCGGTCCCGATCGGCGTCGCTCCGGCGACCCCCACGCTCACCGACAGCCCGAGCCCGGGGGCCTCCTCGACCTCGACCCTCTCGACCCGGCGGTGGAGCCGGTCGGCGACCCGGGCGGCCTCCCTTGGATCGGTGTGCGGCAGGAGGACGCAGAACTCCTCCCCGCCGATCCGGAACGGCTGGTCGCTCTCCCGGAGCCCCTCGCGGAACGCCTCGCCGAGCGCCTCGAGGGCGGCGTCCCCCGCCGCGTGCCCCCAGCGGTCGTTCACCTCCTTGAAGCGGTCCACGTCCACGACCATCAGCGAGACGGGGTGGCCGTACCGGCCGGCCCGGCGGACCTCGGCCGCGAGCCGCTCCTCGAACCACCGCCGGTTCCCCAGGCCCGTCAGCGGGTCCCGGCGCGCCAGGTCCTGCGCCTTCTCGAGGGCCTCCTGCAGCGAGCGCTCCGTCTCCTTCAGGCGGGTGTTGTCCTCGATCACGAGCACGACGCACGGCTCGCCTCCGAGCCGGAGCTTGCGCATCCGGATCCGCACGTCGAGCGCCCCGCCGTCGAAGTCGAAGCGGAAGTCCAGCTCCCGATCCAGATCGGCGTCGGGGTCGTCGAGGGCCGCCCGGACGGCCCCGGACAGCTCCCGGACTTCCGCGCACGGGGCGACGTCGCCGAAGAAGTCGCGGCCGATCACGTCCCCGGGGCGCGTGCCGGCGAGCTCGGACTCGGCCCGGTTGTAGGCCGCGACCCGCCCGTCGCGGTCGAGCACGATCACGCCGACGGGCAGCTCGTCGAGGAGGGTCCTCCAGGCCTCCGCGGAGTCGGGCCACGGAAGCTCGTCGGAGCCGGAGAGGAAGGGGGTCACGGGGCCCTCCCGGGGCGGCGGCGACCGCGGGGCGGGGGCGCGGCGGCGTGAGCGGCGGTCATGGGGTACGGAACCTCCCTCTCGGCCGTCTCGTCCATCAGCGGCGGGCGTCCGGGCGGGCCCCTCCGACGGGCGCGGGACCGGCAGGCCGGCAGGCGTCGGGCGACCCCGGACGGCCCTTCGCTTCCGGCTACCCCTCGGCCGCACGGAGTTTCCGTCCGGCCCGCCGCCGCGGGCGGGGGCTCGCACCCGAGGCCGTCGTCCCCAAGGTTTGCGCTGCCGGGGCGGCCCCGCGCCGTGGCCCGCCGGCCCGCCGGCGGGGAAGCGACGCGCGGTCGCGCCCCCCGCCGCGCCCGACTTCGACCCCTTCGGTCGCGCACGACGTCGAAACGAGACCCGTCCGGAGAGGACCCTACGTGGACTGCCCCTTCGCCCGCCCCGAGTCGAGCGCGCGTACGACCGCGGATCGCCGCCTCGCCCCCGTCCCCCCTCGACGGGCCGCCCTCGCCGCCGCGCTCTGCCTCGCGGGCCT
>CAYZLN010000143.1:3694-5164 GCA_964479295.1 uncultured Gemmatimonadota bacterium | reverse complement strand
CTCCTCGCCTACTGGCTGGCGCGCTCGGCGACGCCCGGTGAGCTGGTCTCCAACTACACGGTGATGATCGACGAGGCCTACTGGGGCCCGCCCGTGCTGGCGGGGCTGCTGGGGGCGACCTTCTCGTCGGCCCTGGCGTCGCTGGTGGGCTCCGCCCGGATCCTGATGGCCATGGGCGAGCACCGGGTGCTGCCGGGCGGCGAGTGGCTGGAGCGGCGCACCGAGGCCGGCGAGCCCCGGAACGCCATGTTGGTGACCGGCGTGGTCCTCTTCCTCTCGATGCTGCTGCGGGACCTGAACGCGGTGGCGCCCCTGATCACGATGTTCTTCCTGGTCACCTACGCCATGCTCAACGGGGTCCTGCTGCTGGAGCAGAGCCTGGGGCTGGTGAGCTTCCGGCCGGGGCTGGAGGTGCCCCGGTGGGTGCCCTTCGCGGGGCTCGTGGGCTCGCTCTTCGCGATGTTCATCATCGAGCCCACCATCGGCTGGGTCTCGATCGTCATCGTCCTGGCCTTCTACGGCGTCCTGCTGCGGCGGCGGCTGGAGGCCCCCTTCGCCGACGTCCGGAGCGGGCTCTTCGTCGCCCTGGCGGAGTGGGCGGCCGAGAAGGTGGACCAGCTCCCGACCCGCCAGGAGCGCGCCTGGCGGCCGAACCTGCTGGTGCCGGTGAGCGACCCCCGGGAGCTCAGGGGCACCTTCCAGGTGATCGAGGCGGTGACCCGGCCGCAGGGCTCGGTGAGCCTCATGGGCCTGGCGGCCGACGCCGGCGCCGAGCGGAGCCTGATGCGGAGGCTCGGGGGCACGGCGGCCTCCTTCCGGGAGCGGGACGTCTCGGCCCGCACCACCGTGATCCGCTCGCCCGGGCTGGTGGAGGCCGGCGGGTGGGCCGAGTCGGTGACGGCGGGGATGCAGGCGCTGCGGGGGTCCTTCTTCCGCCCGAACGTCGTGTTCCTGCGGCTCCCGTCCGACCCGGCTCGCCGCGAGGCGGTGCGGCGGATCGTGCGGGAGGCCGACCACGAGCAGATCGGCGTCATGCTCTACGCCCCCCACGCCCTGGCCGGGCTCGGGCAGCGCGCCTCCGTCAACGTCTGGATCCGGGACCGGGCGCCGGACTGGCGGATCTCGTGGGACATCGGGAACCTGGACCTGTCGATCCTCACCGCGCTGCTGGTGTCGCGGAACTGGAGGGCCGACCTGCGTCTCCACATGGCGGTGGAGGACGAGGCCCATCTGCCGGACGCCCGGGAGTTCCTGGACGACCTGGTGGAGCTGGCCCGGCTCCACCGGGCCCGGACCCACGTGGAGGCGGCGTCCTTCCGGGACTCGGTCGAGCGCGCGCCCCAGGCCGACCTGAGCGTCTTCGGGCTGGTGGCGGACCCGGACTTCGACTTCATCGAGGAGATGCGCGACCGGAGCCGGTCGTCGTCGCTCTTCGTGCGCGACTCGGGCCAGGAGAGCGTGCTGGCGTAG
>CAYZLN010000143.1:0-3594 GCA_964479295.1 uncultured Gemmatimonadota bacterium | reverse complement strand
CGGAACCTCCTGCCGAAGTTCAGAGACGGCGTGGCCCCCGACCCGGCGGGACACGCCCGATCTGGATCGATCCGACGGGCTCAGCAACACGGAAAAATATGTATATATGGATACGTAGATCGCAAACGGGTCCGTCCACGGAGGCCACGGCCGCCGGTCCTCCGGCCGACGCCCGACGGCCCGCGAGCATCCGGCCCTGGTCCGAGATCAGGGCCTGTCCCCCCGCACCCGGCGCGCCTCCTCCTCCGCCGCCCGGGCCGCCCGGCGGCCCTCCTCGACGTCGACGAGGACCAGCACCGCGCCGCCGGCCACGAAGAGGACGGCCACCGCCAGGATGGCGTTCCGGCTCGAGCCGGTGAGGGCGACGAAGGCGGTGAAGAGCGCCGGCCCGAAGATGCCGGCGAACTTCTCCATCACGCCGTAGAAGCCGAAGAACTCGCCGGACTTGTGCGAGGGGATCATGCTGGCGAAGAGCGACCGGCTCAGCGCCTGCGTCCCCCCCTGGACCATGGCCACCAGGCCGGCGAGCGCGAAGAAGTGGCCGGCCGTCGTCATCCGGTACCCGAGCACGGTCACCCCCACGTACACCGCCAGGCCCAGCCAGATGGAGCGCTTCGGGCCGAGTCGGTCCGCCAGGGCGCCGAAGAGGAAGGCGAAGGGCACCCCGACGAACTGGACCATGAGGATGGCGCCGATCAGGGCGTCGCGGCCGATGCCGATCTCGGTGCCGTAGATCGTCGCGAAGCGGAAGATGGTCTGGATCCCGTCGTTGTAGAGCAGGAAGGCCACCAGGAAGAGGAAGGCGTGCCGGTAGTCGCGCAGCCCCCGGAAGGCGCGCACCAGCCGGCGCCAGGCGGCCCTCGCGGCGGCCTCGGCGGGGTCCTCGTCCGGGTCCAGCTGCCGCGGGGGCTCGGAGACGACCCGGAAGAGCGGGATCGAGAAGAGCGCCCACCACACGGCCACGCTGAGGAAGGCGAGGCGGGAGGGGAGGGTCGGGTCCGCGCCGCCCATCCCGAACCACCCGGGCTTCGTGATCCAGGCGAGGTTCAGCGCCAGCAGCAGCCCGCCGCCCAGGTACCCGAGGGCGAAGGCGGCGGTGGTGAGCCGGTCGAGCTCCCCCTCCCGGGCGACGTGGGGCAGGAGGGCGTCGTAGAAGACGAAGCTGCCCCACGCCCCCACGTTGCCCAGGACGAAGAGGAGGGCGCCGAGCTGCCAGTCGCCGCGCCCGACGAAGAAGAGGCCGGCGGTGGCGGCGACGCCGACCCCGACGAAGATGCCCAGGAGGCGCTTCTTGCGGGCGGTGAAGTCGGCCAGGGCCCCGAGGTAGGGCGCCAGCACGGCGACGATCCCGAGCGCCACGGTGGTCGCGGTCCCGAAGCGGGCGGTGGCCTCCGCCTCGGGCATCCCCCCGGCCGCCACCTGCGAGAAGTAGACGGGGAAGACGGCGGCCGTGACCGTGGTCACGAAGGCCGAGTTGGCCCAGTCGTAGAGCGCCCACGCGCGGGCCTCCGGCCGGCCCAGGCCGAGGCGGTCGAGCCATCTCTCGACCCGCTCGCGGGCCGTCGACATCGGCGTCCTCCTCCCGCGTGCTCGTCGGCTCGGAACGCTGCGGCCCCCACCGCCGTCCCGCCCGTTCGGAGCCAGGGGGGCGTCCCGTTCGCGTCCGCCATAGGATCCACCGTCCTCCGGCCCGGGGGCAAGGGGTGGGCCGACGTCGTCGGCAGCGGGGCCGACGCCGAAGCCTCGCGCGGAACTTGCCTCTATGTCGTGCCAACGCGCGCCGGCGTGCGCTCCCCGCAGGCGTCGGGAGCCGTGGGGTCTCCCCGCGCCCGCCCTCGGGACGCGGCCGCGCCCGGCGAACCGCGCGGCCGAGCGAGGCGTGTCAGGCTCGACACCGGAGGTGACCCGTGCAGGAGGAAGGAATCGACGTGGAAGGGCTGACGGACACCGCCGTCACCCTCCTCTCCGAGTGGGGGCTCCAGGTGGTGGGGGCCCTGGTGGTGCTCCTGGCGGGCTGGACGGTCGCGAAGTGGGTCCGCCGCGTGGTCCGCCGGGCCCTGGACCGGTCGAGGGTGGACGAAACCCTGATCCCGTTCCTCGCGTCGCTGGCCTACTACTCGGTGCTGGTCTTCGTGGGCGTGGCGGTGCTCAACCTCTTCGGGATCCAGACCGCCTCGCTCATCGCGGTCCTGGGGGCCGCGGGCTTCGCGGTCGGGCTGGCGTTCCAGGGGACGCTGAGCAACTTCTCGTCGGGGATCATGCTGCTGGTGTTCCGGCCCTTCGAGGTGGGCGACGTCGTCGAGGTGGCGGGGCAGTCGGGCACGGTCGCCGAGATCGGCATCGTCTCCACCCGTCTGGACACCACGGACAACGTCCGCGTAACGCTCCCCAACTCCGAGGTCTTCGGCGAGGTGATCAAGAATTACGATGCACACGACACCCGACGGGTGGATCTGACGGTGGGCATCTCCTACGACGACGACATCGGGGCCGCCGTCGAGACGATCCGGCGGGTTCTGAGGGAGGAGGACCGGGTGCTGGAGGAGCCCGAGCCGACGGTGGCCGTCGGCTCGCTGGGGGACTCGGCCGTGAACCTGATCGTCCGGCCGTGGTGCGCCACCGACGACTACTGGTCCGTCCGCCGGGACCTGATCCGGCAGCTCAAGGAGCAGATGGAGGCGGACGGTCTCTCCTTCCCCTATCCGCAGCGCGACGTCCACGTCCACGGCGACGACGCCGGGCCCACCGGCGGGGAGGGGGCGTGATGGAGGCGCCCGCCCGCACGCCCCGGCCGCGGCGCCTCCCCGCCGTCGCCGTCGCGCTCGCCGCCCTGCTGGCGGCCGGCGCCGCGCCGGGGGCGGCCCAGACGTCCTCGGGCCTCGGTTCGGACGGGTTCCGACAGCAGGAGGACGACCCGGAGACCGGCTGGCGGGGGAGCGCCGACTTCGGCTTCACCCTCACCGACGGGAACAGCGAGACCACGAGTCTCTCGTTGGGCGGGGAGATCGACTACCGCCTGACGCGGCAGCGATGGGCTTTCAACGGGTCGTACGTCCGGGCCAGCACCGACGGCGAGGAGACGGCCA
This sequence comes from uncultured Gemmatimonadota bacterium, assembly GCA_964479295.1. Classification (GTDB taxonomy): domain Bacteria; phylum Gemmatimonadota; class Gemmatimonadetes; order Palauibacterales; family Palauibacteraceae; genus CAYVFM01. Next base: position 508 of record CAYZLN010000143.1, on the reverse strand, counting down.
ACAAGGGCGACGCGGAGCTGATGTACGAGTACTTCCCCACGCCCCGGTTCTTCTTCTTCGGCAAGACGGCGGCGGGCTTCAACGCCCCGGCCGGCCTCGACCTCCGCCTCGCCCCCGGCGCCGGCGTCGGCTACCGGCTGGTGGACCGCGACGACGTGACCGTCTCGGTCGAGACGGGCGGCGAGTGGACCCGGGACCAGTTCGAGGACGGGACCTCGGACGAGGCGGTCCGCTTCTCCGCCGCCCAGTCGGCGAGCTGGGACCTCTCGGAGACGACGAGCGTCGTCCAGGCGGTGACCTACCGCCCCGAGGCCGCCGAGCTCGGCGACTTCCTGCTCGACGGCCGGATCTCGGTGGCCACGAGGATCGTCGAGGGGCTCGGGCTGAAGGTGACCTTCCGGGACCAGTACGACTCCGAGCCGTTCGTCGACCCGGACACGGGCGAGCAGCGGGAGAAGAACGACATCACCTTCGTGACGGGGCTCACCTACCAGTTCTGACGGGCCGG
>CAYZLN010000142.1:0-5196 GCA_964479295.1 uncultured Gemmatimonadota bacterium | reverse complement strand
CGACGGTAGTCGGGCCGGGCCGCAGGGTTTGACAGCCCCGGGGACCCGGGATACTATGGGCCGCGTCCCGCCGCATGGAACCATCCGCGCTGAACCCTAGACGGCGCAAGGCGCACCTATGCCTCTCTTCGGACTCGGCGGTCCCAGCCGCTCCGTAGGTCTGGACATCGGCAGCGGGCTGCTGAAGATCTCGGTCGTCGACCACGCGGGGGACGCCCCTCGGGTGGAACGCGTCGCCGTACGCGAGCTCCCGGGCTCGGCCATCGTGGACGGCGAGGTGGTGGACCCCGGCCTCGTCTCCGGCACCATCCGCGACCTCTTCGCCGACGCGGGCATCGAGCCCGAGAACCTGGTGATCTCCGTCGGCGGCCGCGACGTCATCATCAAGCTCATCCGGATGGACCGGATGGACGAGTCCGACGCCCGGGAGGTCATCCGCTGGGAGGCCGAGCAGCACGTGCCCTTCGACATGGACAACGTGGAGCTCGACTTCCAGATCACCGACCCCCAGGGCGAGGGCCTGCAGATGAAGGTCCTCCTGGTGGCCGCCAAGCGCGAGCTGGTCGAGAACAAGCTCGCGCTCGTGCAGGAGGCGGGGCTGGAGCCGGACGTGGTGGACGTCGACGCTTTCGCCCTCCACAACGCCCTCGAGATCAACTACCCGGCGTCGATGCAGGGCCTCTCGGGGCTGGTGAGCATCGGGCACGACACGACGACGGTGAACATCCTCGACGAGGGCGTTCCGGTCCTCACCCGGGACCTCACCTTCGGCACCCGGCGCCTGACGCAGGACCTGCAGCGGGAGCGGGGCCTGACGGCCGAGGAGGCCGGCGAGGTGCTCAGGGGCGAGGGCGACGACCCCGGCCTGCGGGAGTTCCTGGCGGAGCGCGCCCAGGAGGTGGCCCGGGGCGTCGAGCGCGCGACGGCGTTCCTCGACACGCAGGAGGTGGGCGAGGGCGTCGGCCGCCTCTACCTGTGCGGGGGCGGCGTCGGCATCCCGGGGCTGGCCGACGCCCTGGGCGAGCGGTTGGCGGTGGAGACGCAGGTGGCGAGCGCCGTGCAGGCGCTGGACGTGAACCCGGGCGCGATCCAGAACGGCCAGCTCGACAACCTGGCCCCGATGCTGATGCTGAGCACCGGCCTCGCCTTGAGACGCCCGGCGTAGAGGGGAAAGGGGACGCCGCACGCCATGATCGAGGTCAACCTCCACCCCTCGGCCGAGACTAAGGGTCGCGGCCGGAAGGGCGCGTTCTCGGGCATCGATTTCGAGATGCCCGACTTCGGGGGCTTCAGCCCCGTCGAGACGTTCCGGTCGGAGCCGCACAGGGCCATCTGCACGATCGCGCTCGTGGTGGTGCCGTTGGCGGCCGGGCTCCTCTGGTTCCAGCAGAGCTCCCGGGCCGGGGAGCTGGAGACGCGCCTCGAGGAGGCGCGGCAGGACTCCGCGCGGCTCGCCGACCTCCGGGAGCTGAGCGACAGCCTGACCGCTCGGAGGCAGGAGATCCGGGACCGGGTCGAGCTGGTGCGGAACCTGGACGACAACCGCTTCGTGTGGTCGCACCTGCTGGACGAGGTGGCGCGGGCCCTGCCGCAGCGGGCGTGGCTCCGGGGGCTCAAGCAGCAGGGACAGCTCCCCGACCTCGAGCTCCAGATCATGGGGACGGCGGCCCGCCCCCTGGTGATCACCGAGTTCGTGCGCAACCTCGAGCAGTCGCCCTTCGTCGGCGATGTCCAGATCGTGGGCAGCAACCGGCAAATGTCCGACGGCGTCAGCACGCAGTCCTTCGTCCTGAGCGTGATGTACTCGCCGCCGCCGGAGAGCGCGGTCCGCCGGACGGCGGTCGCCGGAGGGGGGGGCTGAAGGATGGCGCTCCTGCCCGAGGATCCCCGGTCCCAGAAGTGGTTCCTGGGGTGGTTCGTGCTGATCGGAGGCTTCGCCCTCTTCTGGTTCTACGTCTATTCGCCCCGCACCACCGAGTTGGACGAGATGGAGGACCGCGTCGCGCAGCTCGAGGAGCAGAACCGGAAGGCCGAGGCGCAGATCGGCAACCTGGACGACCTCCGGGCGGAGATGGAGCGGGTCGAGGCCGTCTACCAGACCCTGCACGATCTCGTCCCCCCGAGGGCCGAGGTACCCGACATCTACCAGCGCATCGCCGAGCAGGTGGAGGTGCTCGGGATCGAGCTCAACGAGGTGACGCCCGAGAACCCCCAGCCGGTCGAGGGATCGGTGTTCCAGCGGCAGCGCTGGTCGATGCAGGTCGAGGGGAGCTACCACGAGGTGGGCCAGTTCATCACGCGGGTGGCGTCGTTCCCGCGGATCGTCCGCCCCTCGATCGTCGACCTCCGCCCGGGCGGCGAGACGAACACGGGCGACGTGCCGGTGGTGGCGAACCTGGGGCTCGAGATGTTCGTCCTGCCCCCGGACACGGCGACCACCGCCGACGAGGGCGAGGGAGGGGAGGAGTCGTGAGGACCACCGCCGACGAGTGCCGGGACGCCCGGCGCGGGAGGAGTTCGACGGTGGGCCGGGTCGCCGCGGCCCTGCTGGCCGCTGCGGCCGTGGTCGCGGCGGCCGGCGGGCCGGCGGACGCCCAGGAGCAGGCCTCGGAGACGGACAGCGCGGCGGCGGAGGCCGCGGCCGACACCGCGTCGGCCGAGGGCACGGTGCCCGTGTACCGCCGCGAGGTGTTCGACTACCCCGGCGGGGGACGCAGGAACCCCTTCGTCTCGGTGGACGCCGGGGTGGAGGAGGGCCCGCAGTTCGACAACCTGCGCCTCACCGGCGTGATCTACAGCCCGTCGGTGGGCAGCGTCGCCGTCCTGATGGACCAGAGCACCGGAGAGCGCTACCGGGTGCGGAACGGCCAGACGATCGGCCAGGCCCGGGTGCTCGAGATCGGTCGCACGGAGGTCAGGTTCGCCGTCTCCGGCGCCGCCGGTCAGACGCGACGCGAGACCTTGCAGGTGGAAGAGCGAGAAAGGGAGAGTGAAGGATGATCGCGCGAAGCCTTCTTCCCCTGCTGTTCACGTTCTGGACCGGGCTCGCCCCGGGGCCGACGGACGCCCCGGAGGGCGAGGTGGACGAGGTCCGGATCGCGTCGGCCGGGACGGAGACCGAAATCACCGTGGTGACCGACGGCTCGGTGGAGGTGCGCGACTTCCTCCTCGAGCAGCCGCCACGCCTCATCGTCGACCTGGAGGGGGCGCGTCACGCCCTCGCCCGGCACGCCTACGAGGGCATCGGCCGCGGGGGTGTGGTGCGCCTGCGGTCGAGCCAGTTCCGCGACGACGTGGTCCGGCTGGTGTTCGACCTGAGCCGTCCGGTGGACTACGCCGTCCAGCGGACCGACGACGGCGTGCGCGTCTCCTTCGCCAACCCGGGCGGGTCGTTCGCGGCCTGGACCAGCTCCTCGGGCGCGGGCCCGATGCCGGCGGCCCAGACGGCCGCGGCCGCGGCTTCGGAGAGTGACGAAGGCGGCGCGACCGGATCGGGACAGCCGCCGGCCGGGTCCTCCGCCGCGGCCGGAAGCGGCGGGGAGAGCGCCGGGTCGACGCTCGCCTCCCGAGACGGCGCCGCCGCGGACCTCCAGCAGGAGTCCGGCCAGCCGACGATCTCGGTCCGCTACGACAGCGCGAGCATCCTCGACGTCCTGGCCGGCTTCTCCGACTTCTCGGGCCGCTCCATCGTCCCCGGGGAGGGCGTGACGGACCAGGTGGTCCGGGGCGTCGACATCCAGGACCAGCCCTGGGACGTGGCCCTGGACGCCATTCTGCAGGCGCAGGGGCTGGGCTGGCGCCGGCTCGAGAGCGGCATCATCCTGGTCGACGACCTGGGGGCCATCCGGAGCCGCGACACGCTCCGCACCGAGACCCGCGTCTTCCGGATCAACTACGCCGGGGCCGACAGCGTGGCCCAGGCGCTGAGCGAGCTGGCCACCGAGCGGGGCCAGGTGGTGCCCTACCAGAGCACCAACTCCGTGATCGTCACCGACGCCCCCTCCTCGGTGACCCGGATGGACAGCCTCATCAACGTGCTGGACCGCGAGACGCCGCAGGTCAGCATCGAGGCGAAGATCGTCTTCGTCGACCGCACCAACATCAGCGAGCTCGGCCTCACCTACGACCTCCGGGACCGGACCGGGCTGACCTCCGTCGACGCCCAGCAGCCCGGAGGCAGCGACGGAGGGGACGGCGACGGCGGCGACGGCGGCGACGGTGGCGGCACCGGCGGCGGGCCGGGGACCGTCCAGCTCGCCGGCTCGTCGGTGGCCGCCGTCGGAAACGCCAACGCGAACCTCCGGAACCCGGCCGCGCTGGACATCCTGGCGGCGACGGCGTTCGGCGACTTCTCGCTCTTCGCCTTCCTGCAGGCGGTCGAGGAGCACAACCTCACCGACGTGCAGGCGGCCCCGGCGATCCAGGTGACCGACAACCACAGCGCCCGGATCCAGGTGGGCGAGCGCACGCCCATCCGGGTGCTGGAGCCCAGCGCCCAGCAGCAGCAGGCCCAGGTGAACGTGCAGTTCGAGGACACGGGGATCATCCTCGAGGTGACGCCCCACATCACGAACAACAACCAGATCCTCCTCGACCTGATGGCCGAGCGCTCAGCGGTCAACACCGCCGTCGCGGCCGACCTGGGCTTCGTCTTCGACAAGCAGGTCGGCGAGAGCCGGCTCCTGCTGGAGGACGGCGAGACGGCCGTCATCGGCGGGCTCACCACGAGCGAGCTCTCCAGACGTACGCGCGGCATCCCGGGGCTGATGAACATCCCGGTGCTGGGCAACCTCTTCCGGACGACCACGGAGGAGGAGAACAAGCAGGACCTGATCATCCTGGTCACGCCCCACATCGTGGGCGGATCGGGCTCGGCCTCCGGCATGCAGCAGGCCGGACCGGACCTGCCGTCGCCGTCCGGCCCCTCCCGCTGAGGGGCTGAGGGCCGGCCCGCGGCGGGGGCCAGCACGCGTCGGCAGCGCTCCGGCGGGGATACGCCGGTCCCCGGCACCGCGGCCGTGTGGCCGGCCGCCGGGCGCTCCATCTGCCACCTCTCTTTCCGCTTTTCCGCCCTCGCAGCGGCCGCTACCATTGATGCGCCCGGGCGGGGCTCCGCCCGGCGACGGCCCGGGGCCCCCGCCGGGCGCCCGGACGCGGAGCCGGCGGCCTCGGGCCGGTCGGGCCGGCGTCGCCGCC
>CAYZLN010000141.1:0-5201 GCA_964479295.1 uncultured Gemmatimonadota bacterium | reverse complement strand
CCCTCGCGATCGCCGGACGGCTCCCGGCCGCGGTCGGCGGCCGCCGGCGCCGCCGCGCCGGGCCGCGCCGGCACCGGCGAGGCCTCCCGCAGCAGGCCCGAGAGGGCCCCCGCGACCCGGGCCGCGCCGAACTCCCGGAAGAGCGGCTCCAGCAGCACGAGGTCGGTCCAGTCCCGCTCCTGGCGCAGCCGCTCCCGGACGCGCTCGCGGACCCGCCGGACGGTGTCCCGCGCCTCGGCGGGTGGGGCCTCCGGCACCGACCGGAGCGGCCAACCGGCCCTCCGGGCGAGGATGCGGAGCTGGGCGAGCTCCCCGGCGCCGACGACCGCGGCCCGCGCGGGGCCTCCGTCGAGCCAGCGGCGCCCGGCCTCGAGGGAAGGGGGGAGGCCGTAGAGCACCCGGGCCGCGTCCTCCGGCGGCGGCTCGTCGCCCCAGGCCACGAGGATCCCCGGCTCGGCGGGGTCGTGGGTGAGCCGGAGGCCGCGGGCGGCCAGCGAGCCGGCCACCCGGTGGGCCGAATCCCCGTCGGGGCAGAGGACCGCGGCCTGCTCGCACCCGGCCGACTCGACGGCGTGGCGGAGGGCGTCGGCGAGCCGGTCCACCCGGTCCTCCTCGTCGGCGGCGGCCGCGGCCATCAGCGGCGGCCCGGAAGGCTCGGGCCCGCCCTCCCCGCGCCGGAAGAGCTCCGGGGGCCACTTGCGGGCCCGGCTCATCTGGTGCGTGACGATCTGCTCGAGCCGATCGCCGCGCTCGACGTCGGTGACGATCTTCTGCGCGTCGGAGGGCAGCGTCTCGAGGATGGACGCGGCGGCGTCCCACTGCCCCGTGTCCTCCAGGGCCGACGCGCCGTCGATCGCGACGACCACCAGGTCGGAGAGCTTGAGTCGGCCGGCGCGCACCTGGGGCAGGAGCTCCGCGGGTCGGCCGGCCAGGAGCTGGGCGAACGGGCGCCCGCCCTCCTCGTCGGGGCGGCTCCAGGGCAGCCAGGCCAGAGCCTCGAGGCCGGCCGGGGCCCCGAGCAGGTGGAGGGCCCGTCCCGCCCGGATCGTCCCCTCCCGCGTGGGGGAGAGGACCAGGGCCTGGACCGCGGGCGAGGAGGGGTCGGAGCGCTCGGCGGCGGCGAGCGCGTAGAGGACCTCCTTCCCCGATCCCTCGCCGGCCAGGGCGGCGACGCTGTTCCCCCGGCGCACGGCGTCCCCCAGCTCCTCCAGGAGCTCCGGCGCCGCCGGGTGGCCGAGCTGCTCCAGGGCGGCGGCCAGCGTCTCGTCGTCGACGGCCGGGACGTCGTCTCCGGCCGAAGGGTCGTCGGGGGTTTCCATGGTCGTCTCCGGGGATGGATGGGCGTGCTTCACGGGACGGACGCCGGCCGTAGGGGCCGCGGCGGAAGGGCCGCCGGGCGCGATCGCCGGTGTTGACGGGCCGGAGCCCGCGTCTCTAAGCTCCTTCCGGCCTCGAGCCCGTCCTTCCGGACATCGAGAAGGGGCGCAACGACCATGCACGGACTCGGCGTCGGCGTGCTCGCGTCCTCCTCCGTCCTCCTCCAGGACGGCGGCGGCTTCGGCGGGGCGCTGATCCCCGTGCTCGAGGAGATCTCGGGCTTCGTCTGGAGCGAGTACCTGCTCATCCCCCTCCTTCTCCTGACGGGGCTGTACCTGACGATCCTCCTCCGCGGGGTGCAGTTCCGCAAGCTGCTCCACTCCCTGTGGCTGGCCCTCGTCAAGCGGAAGGAGGAGGGCGCCGACGGCGACATCTCCCACTTCCAGGCGCTCATGACGGCGCTGGCGGCCACCGTGGGGACCGGGAACATCGTCGGCGTGGCCACGGCCATCTCGGCCGGCGGGCCCGGGGCGCTGTTCTGGATGTGGATCACGGGCCTGGTGGGGATGGCGACCAAGTACTCGGAGGCCGTCCTCGGCGTCCGGTTCCGCGAGACCGACGCCCGGGGCGAGAAGTCCGGCGGCCCGGCCTTCTACCTCACCCACGGCATCCAGTGGGGGAAGCTGGGTCGCGTGCTCGGGGTCGCCTTCGCGGTCTTCACCGCGGTGGCGGCGTTCGGGATCGGCAACGGCGTGCAGTCGCAGGCGGTGGCCGACGCGGTCAACCGCTCCTTCGCCGTGCCGCAGTGGGCGACGGGCCTGGTCGTGGCGTTCCTGGCCGCGCTGGTGATCCTGGGCGGGATCAAGGCGATCGGCCGCTTCACGGGCGTCTTCGTCCCCATCATGATCGTGCTCTACATGGGGGGCGCCTCCGTCATCCTCTTCCTCAACTGGGAGAGCGTCCCGCGGGCCTTCGGGCTCGTCTTCGAGGGCGCGTTCCGGCCGATCTCCGCCGCCGGGGGCGCCGCGGGGTGGGGCGTCGCCCAGGCGATCCGCTTCGGCGTCGCCCGGGGGATCTTCTCGAACGAGTCGGGGCTGGGCACCGGCGGGATCGCGGCGGCGGCCGCCCAGACCGAGGAGCCGGTGCGCCAGGCCCTCGTCTCCATGACGCAGACCTTCATCGACACCATCGTGGTCTGCACCTTCACCGGCATCGCCATCATCTCCACCGGCGCCTGGACCCGCGAGCTGGACGGCGCGAACCTCACCCAGGCCGCCTTCCAGACGGGCCTGCCCACCGAGTACGGCGGCTGGATCGTCGCCGGAAGCCTGGCCGTCTTCGCCTTCAGCACCATGCTGGGCTGGGCGTACTACGGGGAGCGGAACCTGGAGTACCTCTTCGGCGAGAAGGTGATCGTCCCCTACCGGCTGGTCTTCATCGGCGTCATCGCCGTCACGGCCAGCGTCCAGCTCGACGTGATCTGGCTGCTGGCGGACGTCATGAACGGCCTCATGGCGCTGCCCAACCTCGTGGGCCTGGTGCTGCTGTCGGGCATCGTGTGGCGGGAGACCCGGTCGTACTTCGGCCGCTACCCCGGCAAGGAGCTGGAGCCGGAGGGCTGAGGGAGGGGAGGGGTCTCTCCGACGCGGTGGGCGGAGGGGACGCCCCTACCCCTCGAACCGCGGGTAGTGGCCCAGGTCGTAGGCCCGGACGGAGAGGATCTCCCGCGGCTGGACCCCGAGCTCCCCGAGCGTGACCGTCTCGTCGGGCACCTGGCGCTCGGCGTACTCGACGTAGAAGTCGTCCGGGTCGTCGGTGCCCCGCTGGAGCATCTTCCGGAGGCCCAGGGCCTTGGCCTCCTCCACCGTGGCGGAGAGGGGCAGCTCCTCGACCTGCTCCAGCCACCGGTCGGGCATCACCAGCCGCACGGTGATCCGCTCGTCGTCCCCGGCCCCGCGCGACGTCCCGCCGCCCGGCGCCTCGTCGCGCCCCGCCGTCCGGCCCCGGTCCTCGCCCGCGGTCACGGCGAGGGGGTGTGCTTCAGGGTGTAGAGGAAGCGCTTCGTCACGTCCGTGACGTCCAGGCCGACGACCCGGTCGGTCTCGGCGTGCACCTGAGTGTGGTTGTGCTTCCGGCCGACCCTGAGCGTCGCCCGGCCGATCTCGCCGGAGAAGGAGAGGGCGTCGGCGCTCTCCTCCGCCAGCTCCAGACGGGTGTGCTCGGCGAAGTACGCCTTGGCCCGCTCCAGGACCTCCTCCGGGGGGACCTCGGTGATGACCTGGTAGCGCATCGCGTCGGCGGGTCCTCTCGTGCGGGTGGTCCGGTCGGCGTCGTGGTCGGGGCCGGCAGCGGGCGTCCGGGGCGTCGGCCGCCGCGGGCACGGCAAGATCGCCGGTCCGGGGGGTGGCGTCAACCGCGCGCCCGGGCTCGGGGAGCCCCGGAGGACGGGGCGTTTCGCGGCGCCGCGTCCCGCCGTAAGGTGCAGCCCGATGACGGACCTCCCGAACGACGCCGACGCCTCGCGCGCACCCGGCCCGCCGGACGACGGCGCCCGTCCGTCGGACGCCGGCCCGGAGCCCTCGGGCCGCGCCGGCCTGTGGACCCTGCTCGGCGGGCTCGCGCTGCTGGCGGGCGCGTTCGCTCTGGCCACCCTGGGGGCCCCGCCGGGCCGGATCTTCTTCTACCACCTCGCCTGGGCCGGGACCCTGGCCGCCATGGCCGGGGGGCTGGCCCGGCGAACGGGCCGGTGGCCCCTCGGCGCGGCGGCGGCCGTCTCCCTCTTCTTCTGGTCGGCGCCGGTGTGGTACCTCTACGAGCTGGTCAACCTCCGGCTCGAGAACTGGTACTACGTCTTCATCGCCCCGGAGGCGCCGGTACGGTGGGCCGGGACCTTCCTGGCGTTCGGGACCGTGCTCCCGGCGCTCTACCTGGCCTACCGCTGGGCGCGGGAGCTGGGCTTCGCCTCGGGCTGGTCGCGGCCGCGCTTCCGGGTCCGACGGACCCACCTGGCGACGGCCTTCGGCCTCGGCGTGGCGTTCGCGGTCCTGGCGCTGTGGCGGCCCCGGGCCTTCTATCCGCTCGTGTGGGGCGCCGTCACCCTGCTGGTGGAGCCCTGGAACCACCGCCGCGACCCGTCGACGTCGCTGCTGGGCGACCTCTCCCGGGGGAGCTGGACGCGCGTCGCGCGGCTGCTCGCGGGGGGGCTCTTCATCGGCCTCCTCTGGGAGCTCTACAACTCCGTGGCGGCGGCGCGCTGGATCTACACGGTGCCGGGCCTCGAGGACGGCAAGGTCTTCGAGATGCCGGTCCCCGGCTTCCTGGGGTTCCCGGTGCTCGCGCTGGACGGCTACGTCGTCTACCGGGCGCTGGAGGGGCTCGGCGTGGCCGTGCCCGCCTGGGGCGAGGGCGACGACGCCCCCGCGACCCCGGCCGGGGGAGGCGCCGGGGGGGACGCGGGAGCCGACCGCGAGCCGGACGACGCCGGCGGGCGGGCGGCGTTGCGCCCCGGACGGACGGCCGCGGCGGCGCTCGCGGCCCTGGCGTTCTGCGCGGCGGTGCAGACGGCGGTGGACCGGTGGACGCTCGATTCGGTGTACCCGGCCCTCGAGGAGGTGCCGGCCGTCACGGCAGAGGCGGCGGGCGACCTGCGCGCGGCCGGGATCGGCGACGTCGAGGCGCTGGCCGCCGCCGACTCCGCCGATCTCGCACGCAGCGCCGGCCTGGCCCCGGCCGCCGCGGGAGCCGCGGTGCGGGCCGCCCGGCTCACGGTGCTGAGGGGGATGGGGGCGGAGAACGCCCGCGCCCTCTGGGACGCCGGGATCGGGTCGGCGTGCGACCTGGCGGAGGCCGACGCGGGCCGGGTGTCGGCGATCGTGCGCGCGGCC
>CAYZLN010000140.1:2118-5210 GCA_964479295.1 uncultured Gemmatimonadota bacterium | reverse complement strand
CTGGACGGACGCACGGCCCTCGTCACCGGGGCCTCGCGCGGGCTCGGCCGGAGCATCGCGGACGCCCTCGGGGAGGCGGGGGCCGACCTCGGCCTCGTGGCCCGGTCGGCCGACGACCTGCGGCGGGCGGCCGACGAGCTCCGGGACGGGCACGGCGTCGTCGCCGCGGCGATCCCCGCCGACCTGACGGAGAGGGACGCGCTCGCGTCCGCGGTGCGGCGGGCCCGGGCCGAGCTGGGTCCCGTCGACGTCCTCGTCAACAACGCCGGGGTCATGGCGCCGCAGCCCTTCCACCGGAGGCCCCCGGACGACATCGAGGGCGGCGTCCGCCTGAACCTCCTCGCGCCCCTCCTGCTGGCGCGTCTGCTGCTGCCGGGGATGGTGGAGCGGGGCCGGGGGCACGTGGTGAACGTCTCCTCGCTGGCCGGGAAGGCCGGCCCCCCGTTCGAGGAGGTCTACGGGGCCACCAAGGCCGGGCTCATCGGCTTCACCCAGTCGCTGCGGCGCGAGTATCGCGGCACCGGGGTGAGCGCCTCGGTGGTCTGTCCGGGGTACGTCACCGGCGCCGGCATGTACGCCGACGCCGCGGAGCAGACCGGGGCGCGGGCCCCCGACAGGGCAGGGCGGGCCACCCCCGGGGACGTCGCCGCGGCGGTGGTCCGGACGGTCCTCGACGACGAGCCCGAGGTGTTCGTCAACTCCGCGCCGGTCCGCCCGCTGACGGTGCTCTCCGAGGCCTCGCCGCGGCTGGGGGAGTGGCTGACGCGGAAGCTCGACCTCTTCCGGGCCTTCGAGGAGGGCGCGGCGGCCGCCGGGCGGCCGGGTCCCGGCGAGGCGGGCGACCCGTGAAGGTCGTGGGGGTCGACCGCTGCCGGGCCGGATGGTTCTGGGTCGCGCTCGAGGACGACGGCCGGTGGTCGGTGGGCGTGGCCGGGAGCGCCTCCGGGGTCTGGCGGGCCCACCGGGACGCGGACCGGATCCTCGTGGACGTCCCGATCGGCCTGCCGGAGGGGGGTCGCGAGGAGAGGGCCTGCGACGTCGCGGCCCGGGAGCTCCTGGGGGCCCGGGGCTCGAGCGTCTTCCCGGTCCCGTGCCGTCCCGCCGTCCACGCCGACGATCCGGAGGAGGCCTCGCGGATCAACGAGGAGCGGACGGGCCGCAAGCTCTCGGCCCAGAGCCGGTCGCTGATCGAGGGGATCCGGGACTTCGACCGGCTCCTCCGGTCGGAGGAGAGAGCCCGCGAGGTCGTCCGGGAGACGCACCCGGAGGTGGCGTTCTGGGGGCTGAACGGAGGGGCGGCGGTGGGCGCCGGGAAGCGGGACCCGGAGGGGCTCGTGGAGCGGCTCGCGATCCTCGACGCCCACGACCGCCGCGCCCCGCGGGTCGCCGCGGCCACGCTCCTCTCCTTCGCCCGGAACCGCGTGGCCCGCCACGACGTCCTGGACGCCCTCGCCGGGGCCGTCACGGCCCTCGGGGCGGACGGACTCCGGACGCTGCCGGGCGATCCCCCGGTCGACGCCCGGGGGCTCCCGATGGAGATCGTCCTCCCGGCGCCTGCCGACGCGTAGCTTCCCCGGGCGACGCTCCCCGTTGCCGGCCTCCGGGGCGGGCCGCGGGTGCGGCCCGACACGGCCTCGCAGCCTGCACGCCCCCTTGCAGATCCCCACACGCGGCCGTCCGGCCGGCCACGAACGGACGCGACCGACCGTGCCGGCCCGGCCCTTCCGCGGCGGCGGGCGCCCCCGTGGGACCGGGCCGCTGAGCGCCACCGGCGATACGCGGCGCCGGGCGCAGCCGGCGGCACGCATCACGCACCGGGACGGGGTAGAGCCGAGCCGCCGGAGCCGCCACCCGGGCCGAACCGGGCCGGGGGCGGATCCGGCCCCAACGACGAGCGGGAGAAGATCGCTGGTGCCCTACGACGCGGACGTCCTCGTGGTGTGGGTCGTGTCCTTCCTCGTCGTCGTCTCGGTCGCCTGGCTCGCGCTCCACGGCTGGCGACAGGGTCGGACCCTGCGCCGATGGGCCGCCGAGAGGGGGCTGCCCTGCCGACGGAGGGGGGACGCACGGACGGCGGTCCGCCTGCGGACCTTCCAGCGCGACGACGAGCACCTGTTCCGGGAGCTGGACAGGGTCCGCGAGGTGGTGGACCTGGAGCACGGCGGCTGCGTCGTCCGCTGCGAGGAGCGCCTCGATCTCACCCCGTGGTCGTCGGGGACGGGCCCGCCGCGGACCCGGATCGCCGCGATCTTCCCGGCATCCGGCGAGGGCGAGACCTACTCGGTCTTCGACGAGGACGGACGCCCCACGCGCGATCGGGCGCCCGGGCTGCGGTTCTCCAGCGGGGCGGCGAGCCGGAAGCTGGAGGCGCACCTCCCCGACCCGCCCCATCCCGTCTCGATCACCGTCGCCGACGGCTGGGCGCTCGCGTACCTGCTCACGCCGAGCGGGGCGGTCTCCGTCGACGAGCTGGACTACCTCGCCCGGCTGTCCCGGAGGCTCGCCCCAGGCGGAGACGCGGACGCCGGGGCGCCGGATCCGGCGCCCCGGGACGGGCGCGAGGAGGCCGGGGACGACGGGCGACGCCGGCCGGTCGAGCGGACGACGCCTCCGGCCTCGACGGGACGTCCGGCGGCGCGGCGTGTCTCCGAGGGCGGTTGACGCGGGGGACGCCGGCCGGTAGCGGTAGCGAGGCCCGGGCGAGCCGGGTGGGGCCCCGCAACCCGAGCGACGGGACGAACCGGATGCCGCGACTTCCCGCGTTCTGCCAGGAGTGCGGATCCGTCTTCGCCTCCCCGCTGCGGGCCGCGGCGGCGGGCGAGGAGAACGCGTTCCCGATCCCGGTCCCCTGCCCGGCCTGCGACGGGAGCGGCCGGGTGCCCGGGGAGCTCCTGGAGATCTGCGTGGAGGCGGCACGGCTCTTCGCCGACCCGGACGGGCCGGGGGACGGAGACGCGTTCCTGTCGCTGCTGTCGGACCCGCCGGAGGCCGGCGACGACCCGCGGGAGGAGCTCCTTTCCCGGACGGCCCGCAGGGCTCCCGCCTTCGTGGAGCTGGCCCGGCGGCTCCCGGCGGAGCGTCCCGCCGTGCTC
>CAYZLN010000140.1:0-2018 GCA_964479295.1 uncultured Gemmatimonadota bacterium | reverse complement strand
CCGGGCTCGAGGCGGCCGTCCTCCGGGCGGTGGAGGCGTTCCTCGAGGAAGAGGCCGTCGAGCGGGCGGAGCCCGACGTGCCCGAGGAGGTGGCCCGGGCCCGCCGACGGCTGGACGAGGCCGGACGCAACGATCCCTGCCCCTGCGGCAGCGGCGAGAAATACAAGGACTGTCACTGGGTCCCGGACCTCCGGACGACGCGGTCCTGAGCGGGAGGGAGAGATGTCCGACGACGCCCGATCCGACAACGTCCTCCTCAGCCGGTCCTTCGACCTCTGGGTGGAGATCGAGGCCCCCCGGGACCGGGTCTTCGAGGCGCTCACCGACGGCGACGCCCTCGAGGAGTGGTGGACGGACGAGGCCGAGGTCGAGGGCCGCCGGGAGGGCCGGGTCCGGTACGTGTGGAGCCGCGGCGGGTCCGCCATGGTGGCCGACGCCGTGGTGGTGGGATGGGAGCGCCCGGAGCTCTTCGCCGTCCGCTGGATCACCGCCAACGGGCAGGAGCTGGGCGAGGACGGGACGAACCTGCGCGGGGCCCGGTGGCCGGTGGAGCAGTCCTACGAGCTCTCCTCCCCGGAGCCGGGCGTCACGGTCCTCCATCTCCACGACACCGGGGTCAGCCCCGACCCGGAGTACGACGACGTGTACGAGGCGACGCGCAGCGGGTGGATCGAGAGCCTCTCCCGGCTGAAGAGCTACTGCGAGGGCGGGGGGTGAGGCCGTGCGGCGGCTCGCGCCGTGCCCGGCCCCGGCGGCGCCGGCCTCGATCGTGGCCCTGACCGCCCACCAGCCGACGACCGGCCCGGCCGCCGTCCGACCCCGACCCGCGGCCACGTTCGACACGAGACCCGAACCCGACACCGGACCCCCATGACACCCCACGACGAGCCCGACCGCAGACGCATCGCGATCCTCGGCGCCGGAAACATCGGGCAGGCCCTGGCCACGGGCTGGGTCTCGGCCGGGATCCGGGACCCGGACGAGATCGTGCTCACCCGGCGGGACGCGGACCGCCTCGAGGCGCTCGCCGACGAGGGCTTCCGGGTCACCCCGGACAACCGGTCCGCGGTGGACGGGGCCCGGGTCGTGGTGCTGGCCGTCCAGCCCCAGCAGCTCGGCGACCTCCTGGAGGAGATCGCCCCGGCGCTGGACCCGGACCGCCACCTCCTGATCTCGGTCGTCTCCGACGTCACCATCGGGGACGTCCGGGGCCGGATCGGGGCGCCGGTGCAGGTGGTCCGGGCCATGCCGAACACCGCCATCGCCATCGGCGAGTCCATGACGTGCCTCTCGGCCGCCGAGGGGGCGGACGCGGCGCTGGAGGAGGCCCGGGAGCTGTTCGACGCCGTGGGGGAGACGCTGGAGATCCGGGAGGAGCTCATGGTGAGCGCCACGGCCCTCGGGGCGTGCGGCATCGCCTTCTTCCTGCGCGCGGTCCGGGCGGCGTCGCAGGGGGGCATCGAGATCGGCTTCCACCCGGACGAGGCCCTCCGCCTGGCGGCCCAGACGGCGCGGGGCGCCGCCAGCCTCCTCCGGGAGGAGGGCAGCCACCCGGAGAGCGAGCTCGACAAGGTGACCACCCCCCGCGGCTGCACGATCGCCGGGCTGAACGAGATGGAGCACCAGGGGTTCAGCTCCGCCCTCATCAAGGGGATCGTGGTGTCGGCCGAGAAGGCCGACGAGCTGTACGAGGAGGGCTGACGCGGGCCGATGCCCGAGTCCCTGCGGTCCCGGCTGCTCCGGTGGCGCTTCAACCTCTTCCCGGCCTACTGGTGCACCGGCGCCCGCATCACGTACGTGGCCGACGACCTCCGGGAGATCCGGATCGAGCTGCCGCTCTCCTGGCGCACCCGGAACTACGTCGGGACGATCTTCGGCGGGAGCATGTACGCCGCCGTCGACCCCATCTACATGGTCATGCTCCTCCAGAACCTGCCGGACGACGTCCGGGTCTGGGACAAGTCGGCCCGGATCCGTTTCCTCGAGCCGGGCCGGGAGACGCTCCACGCCCGGTTCGT
>CAYZLN010000139.1:0-5271 GCA_964479295.1 uncultured Gemmatimonadota bacterium | reverse complement strand
GTGCAGGTCCCGGTCTACAACGAGGCGAACGTCGTGGCCCGGGCGATCGACGCCGCCTGCCGGCTGGACTGGCCCCGGGACCGGCTCGAGGTCCAGGTGCTGGACGACTCCACCGACGCCACCGCCTCCATCGCGGCGCGGCGGGTCGAGACGTGGCGCGGGCGCGGCGTCGACGCCCGGCACGTGCGCCGGGACGGGCGGGAGGGCTACAAGGCCGGCGCCCTGGCCGCCGGGGTCCGCCGCGCCCGGGGCGACTACTTCCTGGTGCTGGACGCCGACTTCGTACCCCCCCGCGACCTGCTCCGCCGGCTCGTCCCCGCCTTCGGGGACCCGGAGGTGGGCTTCGTCCAGGCCGCGTGGTCGCACGTCAACGAGGAGGAGAGCTGGCTGACCCGGGGGCAGGCCCTGCTGCTCGACGGCCACTTCGCCGTGGAGCACCGGGCCCGCCACGGCGCCGGGCTCTTCTTCAACTTCAACGGCACCGCCGGCATGTGGCGCCGCTCCTGCCTCGAGGACGTCGGGGGCTGGAGCGGCGAGACCCTCACCGAGGACCTGGAGCTCAGCTACCGGGCGCAGATGGCCGGCTGGAAGGGGGTCTATCGGGACGACGTCCGGGTGCCGGGCGAGCTCCCGTCGACGCTCGGGGCCCTGGAGGTCCAGCAGCAGCGCTGGACGAGGGGCGGGCTGCAGACGGCGCGGAGGGTGCTCCCCGACCTGTGGCGGAGCGACCTCGCACGGGGGGTGAAGCTCGAGGCCACCGGCCACCTGCTCGGGCACCTCCTCCACCCCGTCACGCTGGCCCTCGCCCTGGCGCTGGCCTGGCCGGGGCGGCTGGGCGGCGCCGCGTCGCTGGTCCCGGGGTGGCTGCACGGGGTGGCCGTCGTGCTGGCCGTGATCCCCTTCCTCCTCCACTACGGGGTCGCCGCCGCGTTCCGCGGCCGCGGCTTCCTCGAGGCCGTGCCCCGGATCCTCCAGGCGGTGGCGCTGGGCATCGGCCTCGGCCCCCCGCTCACGGCGGCGGCCTGGCGGGGCGCGACCGACGACCACAGCGGGACGTTCCGGCGGACGCCGAAGACGGGGAACGGCGCCGGCGACGGCGGGCTCTTCCGCTACGCCCTCCCCTCGCGTCCCGCCCGGACCGCCGTCCGCGGCGTGCTCGCCGCGGCGCTCGGGGCGGCGTCCGTCCGGCTGGCGGCGGCGGGCGCCGTGGCCGCGTGCCTCTTCACGGCGCTGTTCGCCGGCGGCTACCTCTTCACGGCGCTCTCGGGCGTCCTCTCCGCGGACCGCGCCGACGCCGGGGACGCCTCGCCGGGCTCCTCCGGGGGGGCGGGGGCGGCGCGCGAGGACGCCGCCGCCGGCCGGGCCCGGGAGCGGCGGCCGCCGGACGCCGTCGAGGTCCTCGGCCCCGGGGGCGACCCGGAGGCCGGCCCGTCCGATCCCGCCCGGGCCGACGACCCGGCCGGCGGGGTCAGCCGCCGTGCCTGCTGAGGACGCGGCCGGCCCGCTGCAGGCCCGCGGCCGCCAGCAGCGCCAGGAAGGGCAGGTGGACGAGGCCCCGCAGGAGCGGCGGCTCCGGCCAGTGGCCGGTGGCCCGGTAGGCGTCGAGGCCGGCGTAGGCGAGGAAGATCGTCCCGGTCCAGAGGATCCACGACGGGCTCCCGCGCAGCGCGGCGAAGGGGAGGATCCAGAGCAGGTACCAGGGGTGGAGGGTGGGCGAGAGCAGCAGGGCCGCGCCCAGGCACCAGAAGAGGGTGGGCCCGACCTCCCGCCCGCGCCACGCCGCGGCGACGGCGATCGCCGCCGGCACCAGGCCGCCGACGAGGCGGGCGGCGTCGGCCCCGACGGCCGACCGGAGGGCCAGGAAGAGGCCGGCGTTGAACTCCCACCGGGACGCGTACTCGCCGAGCCCCGAGAGCAGCGCCCCGCCGGCGTCCAGGTAGGGGACGAGGAGCGCCGCCGGCACGAGCGCCGCGGCGGCCAGGGCCCGCCAGCCGTGGCGGCGGACCAGCGCCGGCAGGGCCGCGGCCGGGGCGAACTTCACGGCGGCGCCCAACCCCAGCAGCGCGCCGCCCACGGCGGGTCCGCCGGCGGGGTGCTCGGCACGGCCCCCGCGGTCCGCCTCGCCCCTGTCCGTCCCGTCCCCGCCGGCCTCGCGTCCGTCGAGCCACAGGAGCGCGGCCACCATCGGGAGGACGCCCAGGGGCTCGAGATGGCCGCTCCAGGCGACCTCGACGATCACCAGCGGGGACCAGAGCCAGAGGAGGAGCGCGCGACCCGGGCCGGGCCGGCGGCGGTCGAGCCGATCCAGGACCCACCCCACCCCGAGGTCGGCCGCCACCCAGGCCGCCTTGAAGAGGAGCACCGACGGGCCCAGGACGGCGAGGCCGTGGAAGACGGCCTGGGCGCCCGGCGGGTAGATCGTGGCCACCGACGGGTGGTTCACGAGCCCGTGCCACGCGGTCCGGAGCGGCTCGAGGGCCGCCGCGTCCGGGGCGTGCAGGTACGGGTTGACGCCCTTCAGGCTCACCCAGCCGTCCCACAGGTACCGGTAGACGTCGTCGGAGAAGTGGGGGTCGGCCGGAAGCAGGGCGAGCCGGGCGCCGACGGCGACGGCCCAGACGACCGCCCGGCCCTGTCGTCCGTCCAGGAGGCCGGCGGCCGGTCCGCCCCGTCGGACGAGCGCCCATCCGGCGGCCATGGCCGTCCAGGCCACGCCCCAGAGGAGGAAGGCCGGCGCCGGGACGGCCCGGGCGGAGGGGATCCAGGCCATCCCGGCGAGGGCGGCCGCCTCGACGACCCCGAGGGCGGCCAGGGCCGCGAGACCGCCGGCCGCCGGCGGGCCGTCCCCCGCCCCGGGCGCCGACCTCCCGCGGGAGGCGCTCCGCCCCGGCTGCGTCATGCCGGCTGAGGGGTCACGCCCGGCCGGGGACGGGAGGACGCGGCGGATGGTCGTGCTCGTCCCGGCGCGGAACGAGGAGGAGAGCCTCCCCGGGCTGCTGTCCGCCCTGGGCCGGGAGGCGCCGGACGCGGGGGTCCTCGTGGTGGACAACGGCTCGGACGACGCCACCGCCGAGGCCGCCCGACGGGGCGGCGCCCGGGTCGTACGGGAGCCGGAGCCGGGGTACGGGCGGGCCTGTCGGCGGGGTCTCGACGCGCTGGCCGGCCGGCCGTCGCCCCCCGAGGTCGTGGTCTTCGTGGACGCCGACGACCACAGGGCCCCGGCGCAGGTCCGTCGCCTGGCGGAGCCCGTCCTGGCCGGGGACGCGGAGATGGTCCGGGGACGGAGACGGTCGGGCGACGCGCCGGGGGTGCATCTGCACGCCGCCCTCGGGAACGCGGCCGTGTCGTTCCTCCTGCGGGGCCTGTACGCCGCGGCGGTGCGCGACATGGGGCCGTTCCGCGCCGTGCGGCTGGCGCCGCTGCGGGCCCTCGCGCTGGACGAGCCGGCCTACGGCTGGTACGTGCAGATGGACCTCCGTGCTCTCCGGGCGGGGTGGCGGGTCGACGAGGTCCCGGTGGCCTTCCGCCGGCGGCGGGAGGGCCGGTCGAAGATCAGCGGGTCGGTCCGGGGATCGGTGCGGGCGGCCCGGGGCCTGCTGGCGGCCCTCGGCCGGGAGCTGGTGCGGCCGCCCGGGTAGGCGGCCCGGCCGTCCCTCAGCCGCGCACGGAGACGAAGAACTGCCGGAGCATCGAATCGGGCAGCTCCTCGGCGCGGCGCCCCACGTCGGCGTCGGACTCCTCGACGATCACCGGCGCCGTGACCATGTGGTCCTCGCCCCGCCGGAAGGCGATCCGGCCCCGGTACAGGTCGCTCGAGGCCCGCTCGACCACCAGGTGGACCTCCCAGGTCTCCCCGTCCACCTCCAGGTCGCCGAGCTGCTGGCGGTGGGAGGCGCTCTCCCAGATCCGGAGCTGGGGCCCGTCGCCCGACCCGTCGCCGTCGTCCGTCATCCGTCCTCCGGGTCTCGGGCGCCGTTCGACCCCGCGCCCCCCTGCGGCTCCTCGTCCGGGCCGTCGACGTCGGCGCTCCGCTCCCACAGGCCCATCAGGTGGCGCTCGTAGCGCTCGGGGTCCTCCCGGTATTCCCGCGCCCACGTCTCGAAGTCCGGGAGGGGCACGCTCCTCTGGAGCTTCTCGGTGACGAGCTTCACCATCTCGTCGAAGCTGAGGCGCGCCACGTCCAGCCGCCCCTCGCGGGCGGCCTCCTCGACGAGCTCGTAGATCCGCTCGTCCGACAGGGAGAGGAAGACCTCGGAGAGGCGGGCGGAGCAGTAGTCGAGGTACTTGGCCTCCAGGACGGGTCCGGGCGCGTCCTCCGGGGAGGAGGCCTGGTCGTTCTCGTCCGTGGAGCGCTCGTCGGCTGCCACTGGGCGGCCCCGGGCGAGTGGTGCGTCGACGTGGAACCGGTGGTCTCTACGCGTTCGCTATGTAGCGCCGACGTCCCGGGGAGTCAAGGAAAGTGCGCGGCGGAGGTCCGGCGCGCGGGGGACGAAGCACGGGGTGCGGCGAACGCCTGCGAGCGGACGTCCGGGCCGGCGTCGGCCCGGGGAGGGACGGGTGCGGCCCGGCGCCGGACCCGACGCCGAAGGGGGATGGGGCGGGTCTCCGGCCCCGCCCCGCCGGCCCCGATCGGCGTCGGCCCGGCAACCGGAGCCGGGATCAGCCGACGGCGTCCACCTCCGTCGACAGGTCGTCCCGCTTCCGGTCGAGCGCCTGGAACATCGCGCGCCGGGCCAGCCCGTATCGGATCACCTTGTTGAGGAACTCGGGGTCCTTCTCCTGCACCTCCTCCACGTCCTCGGCGAGCGCCTCGGGAAGCTGGACGACGACTTCGACAGGACCGGTGTCCCACATGAGGGGGCTTCCTCTCGAAAAGTGGAAAAATTCGGGGCGAGCGGATGCGCTGCGTCGCCGGGACGGCGAGCGCCGCGTGACGGCCCCCGTCGCCAGCGCGCGATCAGTATACCCGGCGTCGACGAAGCACGGCAAGCGCGCACCCGGGGGTTCTCCACAAGCTCGAATACACGCAAACCGTTTTTGGGCAATGGAATACATTGTTTGTGGAAAACCGTGTACTCGGTGTGGATTCCCCTGTGAAAAAGTGTGGAGTTCGAGCTCGTGGCGCGCTAAGGGCGGACGCAGGGCGGATTTTGAGTGAGCGCCCCGAGGTCGGGCCCGCGTCGTTGAATTCAATTTTCTGAAAATCGTCGATCCGCCGCCCCCCTCCCGGCGCCGGCTCCAGCGGCCGGTTACACCCCCTCTGCAGACCCG
>CAYZLN010000138.1:3860-5337 GCA_964479295.1 uncultured Gemmatimonadota bacterium | reverse complement strand
GCTCCCGGACGACGACAGGAAGACCATCGTGACCACCGATACACTGGCCGACAGGAGGATCCTCGTCGTCACGGACGACGCCGCCTCGACCGGCGAGCTCGTCCGGACGCTGGAAGAGGAGGGGTACGAGGAGGTCGAGGGCAGCGACGAGCCGCGGGAGGCGCTCTATCAGTGCTCGCAGTGGGGCCCCGACCTGCTGGTGCTCGACCTCGACCTCGAGGACACCGACGCCCTGGCCATCGTCCGCAAGCTGAAGAGCGGCGACCCGTCGGACCTCCCGCCCGAGGTGGTGGGGATCACCGACCGGGGCGACCGCGACGACCTCGACGCCTTCCTCGACGCCGGGGTGGACGCGCTGGTGCGCGAGCCCGTCAGCCCCGCCGAGCTGGTGCTCGACGTGCGCAGCCGCCTGATGCTCCGGTCGCTGATGGGCCGCGAGTCGGACGCCTCGGCCCGGGAGGCCCGCGAGGCGGCGGCCGAGGCGGACCGGGAGCGGGAGCGCGCCGAGATCGGCGTGCTCCAGACGCTGGCCCGCCTGGTGGAGTACCGCGACTTCAAGACCGAGCGGCACTCCGAGCGCGTCGGCGAGCTCTCGGCCCGCATCGCCAGCGAGATGGGCCTCCCGGAGGAGGACGTCGCGCTGCTCCGCGACGCCGCCCCGCTCCACGACGTGGGGATGGTCGTGGTCCCGGACCACATCCTCCTGAAGGAGGGCGAGCTCGACGAGGACGAGCGCAAGATCATGATGACGCACGCCGCCAACGGCGCGCGGATCCTCTCCGAGAGCGAGCTTCCGGTGATGCAGCTCGCCTCCACCGTCGCCCACACGCACCACGAGCGCTGGGACGGGGAGGGCTACCCCCGCGGGCTGGAGGGCGAGGAGATCCCGCTGCCGGGGCGGATCGTCGCCGCCGCCGACACCTTCGAGGCCATCACCCACGACCGGCCGTTCCGGGAGGCGGAGTCGGCGGAGAAGGCCCTCGAGGAGATCCGCCGCGAGCGCGGCGAGCAGTTCGACCCGGAGGTCGTGGACGCCCTGCTCCGGGTGAAAGAGGGAGAGCCGGACCCGGTTCGCTGAGCGCGGCCCGCGGCGCACGGCACGGGAGGCGCCATGACGACCTCATCCCCCGGCGACGACCCCCTCCCGGAGGCCACCCCCCCCGGGGCGGCCGCCGGGGACGAGGACGACAGGGGGGGGCTCCCGTCCGACCTGGAGGCGTTCCTCGTCCGGCTCGGCAAGGCGGTGCAGCGCCACGGGCTCTACCCCACCGGCCACCCGGCCCTGGAGCCGATCGTCGACGACGTGCTCGACGTCCTCGAGCAGGCCTTCTCCTCCCGGGACCGGGTGTCCCTGGGCGTCGCGCCCGACCGCCTGATCCACGAGGAGGGGGAGTCCGATCCCTCCCATCCCCTCCTCTCCTCCCTCGCCGGCCGGCTGCACGACCACCACGTCTCCCGTCTCACCTTCCGCCAGGGG
>CAYZLN010000138.1:1640-3760 GCA_964479295.1 uncultured Gemmatimonadota bacterium | reverse complement strand
CCGCATGGTCCGGACCGCCCTCGAGGTCGGCACGCTCGGGCCGCTGGGGCGGGAGGCGATCGCCCAGATGAAGCGCGAGTCCCGGACCGACGAGCTCCTCGGGATCCTCCACGACGCGCCCGACGCGGAGTCCGCGGAGGCCGCCTGGGAGGAAGTGGACCTCGGGGACGCCCTCCGGGCGCTGCTGGGCCGGTCGCCGCCGGACTTCGAGGCGGTCGACGCCCTCCTGGAGCGCAGGGCCGCCAGCGTCGCCGGGCCGCTGCTGGACCTGCTGTCCGAGTCGGAGTCGCGATCGGTCCGCCGGCAGCTCTTCTCGCGGCTGGCGGCCATGGAGGGGAAGGACGTGAACCGGGCGATCCGGGAGCGGCTGGACGACGACCGGTGGTTCGTCCAGCGCAACATGCTGGCGCTGCTCGTGGAGCGCGAGGCCTCCCCCGAGGGCTTCGCCCCCCTGCCCTACACCCGGCACTCCCGGGCCGAGGTGCGGAAGGAGGCCTACAAGCTGGCCCTCCGGTCGCCCTCCGACCGCGCCGAGGCGGTGCGCCGGGCCCTCGGCGACCCCGACCGGAAGGCGCTCAGCCTCGGGGTCGGCGCGCTCCAGAGCCTCCCGGACGAGGTGGTCGACGACGTGGTCCCCGAGCTCCGCGGGCGGCTGGAGGGCGGCGACCTGCCCTCCGATCTCGCGCGCCAGGCCGTCCGGGCGCTGGGGAGTTCGAGCCGGGAGGAGGCCCTGGAGGCGCTGCTCGAGGTCTGCCGGACCCGGAAGATGTGGCGGTTCTGGACGGTGGACCTGGCCGAGAAGTCGCCGGCCGTCCTGGAGGCGATCGAGGCCCTGGCCCGGAGCTGGAGCGACCGCCCGGAGGCGCAGCGGGTGCTGGATCGCGCGCGCGACGCCGACGACCCCGAGCTGCGGGACGCCGCCCGGGTCGGCTCGGAGGCCGCGTGAGCCGCGGCCCGGGACGCGACCCCCGACCGGGACGGCCGTGACGGCCACCGACCGGGCGGAGGCCTTCCTCTGGTCGCTGGGCCGCTACCTCTCGGTGGCCCGGCTCTACGGCGTCGACCATCCCACCCGGGAGGGCGCCGCCGACGAGGCGTACGAGAAGCTCGCCCGGCTCCTCGAGGCCGAGCCCCACGCCACCTTCTCCTTCCTCCCCGACCGGGTGGTCCACCGCGACGTCCCCCTGGACGGCATGGAGAGCTGGCCCTGGAGCGAGCGGCTGGCCTCCGTGGACGTCCAGCGGCTGGAGATCTCCCGCGGCGTGCGCCGGGACGAGTTCGACTCCGTCCTCCGGGCGCTGGCCTCCCGGGTCGCCGCCGACGGGCAGGAGGCCGACGACGAGCCGGAGGACGAGCTCGAGCGGGTCTGGCGCCACGCCCGGTTCGGGACCCTGGGGATGGAGACGACCGACGTCTCCCGCGAGGAGACGTTCTTCATGGAGGAGGAGGCCGAGGCGGTGGAGTGGATCCACCGGATGGCCTCCGAGGAGGGGAGGATCCCGGTCGAGGAGACCCTCACCCTCGTCCGGTCGCTCGCGGTCGCCATGCGGGGCGCGCACCGGATCGTCGTCCCCTTCGTCCGCCTCAAGGAGACCGACCAGTACACCGCCGCCCACTGCATCAACGTGTCGATCCTGTGCATGTCCCTGGCCGAGTCGATGGACTTCCCGCCGGTGAAGACCCGGGCCATCGGCGCCGCCGGCCTGCTCCACGACGTGGGGAAGACGCTGGTGCCCTCGGAGGTGCTCAACAAGCCCGGCGAGCTCGACGCCGACGAGTGGCGGGAGATGAAGCTCCATCCGGTCCACGGCGCCCGCATCCTTCTCGAGAGCGGGCCCGGCGTGGACCTGCCGGCGACCGTGGCCTACGAGCACCACGTGGGCTGGCAGCGCGGCGGCTACCCCGACCTCCACTACGACCGGAAGCCGCTCCCCGAGAGCCGGCTCGTGCAGGTCTGCGACTTCTACGACGCCATGCGGAGCCGGCGCCGCTACAGCGAGCCCGTCGAGCCGGCCGTCGTGATCCGCACCCTCCGGGAGGTCGAGGGCGACGCGCTCGACCCGCAGTTCGTCCAGCCCTTCACCTCCCTCATCGAGCGCTGGGACCCCTCCGCGCTGCTC
>CAYZLN010000138.1:0-1540 GCA_964479295.1 uncultured Gemmatimonadota bacterium | reverse complement strand
CCGGTCCGCCGGCAGCAGCGCGTCCGCCAGCCCCGGCTCCGTCTCCCAGGCGTCCCACGGCTCGACGTGCTCCGCGGCCCACCCCTCCGCCGCCGCGGCGAGCCGGCGCTCGATCCACGCCGGGTCGCCGAAGCCGATCCGCTCCTCGTAGTGGCGGCCCACCTCGTACGCGGCCCCGAGGTGGGGCCCGACGTCGACCGCCGTGACGGGGAGCGTCGAGTGGGCGCCGCGGTAGGTGAAGACCGGGCAGGGCGCCCGGTGCGGCTCCTCCGGCTCGACCACGCGCTCCAGCCGGGCCAGCGTCACCGCGTCCCGGGCGATCTTCCCGGCGGCCTCGTGGTCGGGGTGGCGGAGCCCCCGGATCCAGGCGTCGCCGAAGGTGAGGAGCCCGTCGGGCCGCAGCCGGGCCATCAGCTTCGCCACCTCGGCGGCCGCCTCCGGGGAGGCGACGAGCCCGGCGTCCGGGAACCCGAAGAAGTGGGGCTCCACGTCCAGCAGGTCGGCCGCGCCCCGGGCGTGCTCCCGGCGCCGGCGCCCCACCTCCTCCGGCGGGAGGTCGCCCAGCGCCGAGGTCATCTGCCCGTCGGTGAGCCAGGCCACGTGCACCTCGTCGCCCCGCTCCCGCTGCGCGCGCAGCGTCCCGGCGGCGCCCACCTCGTCGTCCGGGTGGGCGAAGACGGCCAGCAGTGTGAGGCCCGCCATCGTCAGCGTCCGGCCGCGGCGGCGTCGGCGTCGGCCCGGCCTTCCGGGCCGTCGTCGCCGGCGTCGTCCCCGCCGGCCCCGCCCTGCGCACCCGTGCCGTCCCCCTCGCCGCCGGCGTCGACCTCGGCCGCCTCGCGGAGGGCGCGGGTGGCGACGCGCCCCGCGGCCACCACCACGGCCAGCGTGGCGAGCAGGCCGAGGACCTGCAGCGCCGTGCGCCCCCAGCCGGCGGCGCCGGTGGCCGACTGCGCCACGCCGGCGGCCGCCACGCCGATCCAGACGTAGAGCAGCGTGCCCGGCAGCATCGCCACCCACGACGCCAGCACGTAGTCGAGGAAGCGGACGCCCGTCAGGCCCCAGGCGTAGTTCTGGACGTTGAAGGGGAAGGCCGGCGACAGCCGGGCGAGGCCGACGATCTTCCACCCGCCGCTCTCGACGGCGCGGTCCACCACCTCGAGGAACCGCCACGTCTTCCGGCTCCTCTCCTCGCCCAGCAGGGGGATCTCCCCGCCCCGGCGCAGGCCCGACTCGACCCGGCCCCGGAGCAGGTGGCGGGACACGAGGAAGGCGAGCGCGGCCCCGACCACCGAGGCCACCGAGACCAGGACCGTGCCCCAGAGGAGCCCGAAGGCCATGCCGGCCCCCACGGTCAGGGGCGCGCCGGGCACGAAGAGGACCGTGGCCACCACGTAGGCGAGCCCGTAGACGAGGGGCCCGGCGGGGCCGAGGCCGGCGACCCACCCCCGCAGCTCGGCCACCCAGCCCTCCCGGGCGGCCTCCGCGGGCTGCGGCGCGGCGCCGGCGGCCGCGGCGTTGCCCCCGGGCTCGCCCTCCCCTT
>CAYZLN010000137.1:3857-5355 GCA_964479295.1 uncultured Gemmatimonadota bacterium | reverse complement strand
CCGCCGGCGGACCGGGAGCCGAGGGGCCCGACCGGCGGTGAGCCTGCCCGACCTCTCCCTCCGCCGGCCCGTCGGCACGGCCATGTTCTACCTGGCCGTGGCCCTGGTGGGGGTCCTCTCCTTCACGCGTCTCCCGGTCGACCTGCTCCCCGACGTCTCGTTCCCCACCCTCACGGTCTCGACCGCCTACCGCGGGGCCGGGCCCGCGGAGGTGGAGCGCTTCGTCACCGAGCGGCTCGAGGAGAGCCTGAGCCGCGTGGCCGGCGTCCGCACCGTGACGTCCCGCTCCAGGGAAGGCAACTCCCAGGTCCGGCTCCAGTTCTACTGGGGGACCGACATGGAGTTCGCCGCCCTCCACGTCCGGGAGCGGCTGGACAACCTCGCCGACGAGCTCCCGAGGGGCGTGGACCGCCCCACGATCCTGTCGGCCGACCCCACCGACGAGCCGGTCCTGACGCTCGCCGCCACGGGGCGGGACCTGCTCTCGCTCCGCGAGCTCTCGGAGACCGTCTTCAAGCGGCGCCTCGAGCAGCTCGACGGGGTGGCGCTCGCGGCGGTGGCCGGGGGGCCCGAGCGGGAGATCCGGGTGGTGGTCGACCCGGAGCGGATGCGGGCCCACGACCTGCAGATGGCCGACGTGGCGGAGGCGCTGGACCGGTCCAACTACAGCGCCCCGGGGGGCATGATCCGGCGGGGACGCTTCCGCTACAGCCTCCGCACCCTGGGGGAGTTCTCCTCGGTGGACCAGATCCGCGAGGTCGCCGTCCCCGCGGGCGGCGGCGGCGCCGTGCCGCTGGGCGAGGTGGCCCAGGTGGAGGACGCCTTCGCCGAGCGCGAGACGGTCGCGCGGTACGACGGCCGGCCGGCCGTCGGGCTCCAGGTCTACAAGGAGTCGGGGACGAACACCGTCCGCGTGGCCGACCGGGTCGAGGAGACGCTCGATCAGCTCCGGGGCGAGTACCCCGAGGTCGCGCTGACGGTGGCCGCGAACCAGGCCCGGTTCGTCCGGAACGCCATCTCCAACGTGGTCCAGGCGCTCCTGCTCGGGGGGCTGCTCGCCTTCGTCGTCCTCTTCCTCTTCCTCCGGGAGCCGCGGTACCCGGTGGCGGTGGGGCTGGCCATCCCGCTGTCCGTCCTGGCGGCGTTCTCGCTGTGCTACGCCTTCGACGTCAGCCTGAACGTCATGTCGCTGGGCGGGCTGGCCCTCGGCGTGGGGATGCTGGTGGACAACTCCATCGTCGTCCTGGAGAACGTCTTCCGTCACAGGGACGAGGAGGACCGGGCCCCCGTCCCGGCGGCGTCGGCCGGGGCCCGGGAGGTGGGCGGCGCGATCACCGCCTCGACCCTGACCACGGTGGCCGTCTTCGGGCCCGTCCTCTACGTGGAGGGCGTGGCGGGGGCGCTCTTCGGCGACCTCTCCCTGGCCGTGGCCTTCTCGCTGGGCGCCTCCCTCCTGGTGGCCCTCACCCTCCTGCCGGTCATGTCCGCCCGCTTCGGG
>CAYZLN010000137.1:0-3757 GCA_964479295.1 uncultured Gemmatimonadota bacterium | reverse complement strand
GTGCGGGCCCTGGACACGGGCGTCCGCCGGGCGTTCGGGCCCCTCTTCCGTCGGTTCGACCGGGCGTTCCGCGCCTTCGCCCGGCGCTACGAGCGGGCGCTGGCGTGGTCGCTCGACCACCGGGCGGCGGTGGTCCTGGCCGGGGCGGCGGCCCTCGGGGCGGCCGCGGTCGGCGCCGGCCACCTGCCGAGGAGCCTCATGCCCCAGGTGGACGAGGGCCGCTTCCGGGCCGAGCTGGAGCTGCCGGTCGGAACGCCCCTCTCGACCACCGCCGGGACCGCCGGGCGCATCGAGGAGATCCTGGCGGGCCTCGAGGGGGTGGCGTCGGTCTACACCCGGGCGGGCAGGGCCCGGGGGAGGGAGCTCGCCGGGGGCGCGGCGACCGGCCTCCACCAGGCGGCGTTCGAGGTGCGTCTCGCCCCCGGCGCCCCGCGGGCCCAGGAGGTGGTGGCGGCCTTCCGCGAACGGGTGGAGGAGAGCGGCGTGGACCCGTCGACGGTCTCGGCCGAGACGGGCCGGACCACGTCGCTCGGCCGCGCGCTGGCCCTCGGCGGCGCCGACCTGGCGGTGAAGGTGAAGGGGACGCGGATCGACGAGCTCGTCTCGACGGCCGACTCGGTCCGGGCCCGGCTGGAGGGCACGCCGGGCCTGGCCGACGTGCGGGTCGACTTCCAGCGGGCCCAGCCCGAGGTGGCCGTGGACATCGACCGCGACGCCGTCGCCCGGCACGGCCTCCGGGTCCGCGAGGTCGCCGACGCCATCGAGAACTACCTCAGGGGGACGCCGACGGACCGTCCCTACACGGAATTCGCCGACAGGGTGGGGATCCGCGTGGTCCTCCCCGACTCGTCGCGGCGCCGGCTCCCGGAGGTGATGGACCTCGCCGTCGGGGGGGTCCCCCTCTCGGAGATGGTGACCGTGCGGGAGGGCTACGGGCCGGTGGAGATCCGGCGAGAGGACCAGGCCCGGACGGTCGAGGTCCTGGCGGACGTCACCGGGGGGCTCGGGGAGGCCGTGGACCGGGTCGAGGGCCGGCTCGAGGGCCTCGAACCGCCGGATCTCACCACCCTCGAGGTGGGAGGGGCGAACCGGGAGATGCGGGAGAGCTTCCGGTCGCTCCTCTTCGCCTTCGGCCTCGCCCTCTTCCTGGTCTACCTGATCCTGGCGGCCCAGTTCGAGTCGGTGGTCCAGCCCCTGGTGATCCTCGTCTCGGTGCCCCTCGCCTCGGTGGGGGCCGTGGCCGGGCTGTGGGCGGCCGGCGCCGGGGTGAACGTCATGAGCGGGATCGGCGTCGTGATCCTGGTGGGCATCGTGGTGAACGACGCCATCATCAAGGTCGACTTCATCAACCAGCGGAGACGGGAAGGCCTGTCCGGGCGCCGGGCGCTGATGGAGGCCGGACGGCTGAGGCTCCGTCCCATCGTCATGACCACGGTGACGACCGTGCTGGGCCTCACGCCCATGGCCCTCGGCTGGGGGGCCGGCGCCGACCTCCGGTCCCCGCTGGCGGTGGCCGTGATCGGCGGCCTGATCTCGGCCACCTTCCTGACCCTGCTGCTGGTCCCCGTCGTCTACTCCCTGCTGGTCCCGGGGGCCGGACCGGGCTCCGACGCCCGAGGAGGGGCGAAGGCGGGGCCGTGATCGAGCTCTCCGTCCGGCGGCCGGTGGCCACGGCGGCGCTCTACGTCGGCCTTCTGGCGCTCGGGGCGTACAGCTTCCAGCTCGTCCCGGTCGAGCTGCTCCCCGAGGTCGACCACCCCCAGCTCACCGTCCGCGCCGACTGGCGGGGCGCCTCGCCCGAGAGCATGGAGGCGCTGGTGACGGCTCCGCTGGAGGCGGAGGCGCAGAAGGTCGACGGCGTCCGCCGGGTGCGCTCCGTCTCCCGCGTCCGGCCCCGCGGGACGGGGTCCAGCACGGAGATCACGGTGGAGTTCGACCGCGAGACCCGGATGGACTTCGCCCGGCTTCAGCTCCGCGAGCGCATCGCCGCCGTCCGGGACCAGCTCCCGCCCGGGGTCGTCCCCAGCGTGCAGCCGTTCGTGCCCGACGAGTTCGCCGAGGAGAGCCGGCCCTTCCTGAGCTACCGGTTCTACGGCCCCCAGACCTTCGACCGGCTGGCCGAGCTGGCCCGCAGCGAGGTGCGTCCCGAGTTGCTCGGCGTGGACGGCGTCTCGGACGCACGGGTGGTCGGCGGCCGCGAGCGCGTGGTGTCGGTGGTCCTCGACCGGGAGCGGCTGCGGGCGCTGGGGCTGCGGGCCGGGGAGATCCGGAGCCGCCTCGACGGCCTCTCCGAGCTCAGGGCGCCGGGCTCGGTGGAGCTCGCCGGCCGTCGGGTCAACCTGGCCGTCCGGACGCGGGCCGAGTCGGTCGGCGAGGTCCGGGACCTCGTGGTGGCGGAGCGGCCCCGGGGGACGATCCAGCTCGCCGACGTGGCCGAGGTGACCGAGACCTCCGCCGAGCCGCGGGGCCTCCACCGGATCGACGGCCAGCCCGCCGTGTCGCTCCACGTCTACCGCCAGGCCGGCACGAACGCCGTCGACCTGGCCGACCGGATCGAGCGGCGCGCCGAGGGGCTGCGGGGCGGGCTCCCGGAGAACTTGACGATGGAGCTGGACTACGACCAGAGCGAGGAGATCCGGGCCCAGCTCACCGACCTGCGGCTCAGGGCCCTGGCGGCCGCCCTCGTCATCCTGCTGGTGCTCATGCTCTTCCTGCGGTCGCTGGGGTCGGTGCTCGTGGTCTTCGCGACCATCGGGTTCAGCGTCCTGGCGGCGGTCAACCTGCTCTACCTCGGCGGGTTCTCCCTCAACACGCTGACGATGGCCGGGCTCGCGTGGGGGTTCGGGCTCGTCGTGGACAACGCCATCGTCGTGCTCGAGAACGTCGAGCGGCGGCGGGGCAGGGGGGAGGGCGCGGGCGACGCGGCCCTCCGCGGGGCCCGCCAGGTGGCGCTGCCCGTCGTGGCCGCCACCGCCACCACGGCGATCGTGCTGCTGCCGTTCCTCTTCCTCCAGGGCGAGCTGAGGGTCTGGTACGTGCCGCTCGGCTGGGCCGTGGGGTTCTCCATCGTCGCCAGCCTCTTCGTGGCCTTCACCTTCGTCCCCTCCATGGCGGCCCGCCTGGGAGGCGACGGGGGAGGGGCGCCCGGAGGGGAGGGCGGGTCCGGGGGGGCGGACGGCCATCCCCCCGTGTACGTCCGGGCCTACCGGGCGCTGCTGGACGCCGCCCTCGACCATCCGGTCGTGGTCGTGGTGGTCTGCGCGGCCTCGCTGGCCGGGAGCTGGCTGCTCTTCGACGAGCACGTCACGCGCGGCGTCCGATGGAGCGAGATGTGGGGGCAGGACACCTACATCCGGATCCAGATCCAATTCCCCCGCGGGGCCGGGCTGGAGCGGACCGACGAGCTGGCCCGGTCGTTCGAGGAGAAGCTCGCCACGCTCCCCGAGGTCGAGCGCTACGAGACCCGGGTCCGGCCCACCTACGGCTTCATCCGGGTGACCTTCCCGCCGGAGCTGGAGACCACCTCGGTGCCGGTGGCCATCAAGGAGCGGATGGTCGCCTACAGCCACCGCTTCTCCGGGGCCGACGTGCGGGTGTACGGCTACGGCCCCAGCTTCTACGGCGGGGGCGGCTCGCCGCCCAACTACTCCGTGGGGGTCTACGGCTTCAACTACCTGAAGGTGCGGGAGATCGGCCACTCCTTGGCCCGCAGCCTCGAGGAGTTCAGCCGCATCCGCGACGTCGACCCCGACGCCAC
>CAYZLN010000136.1:0-5445 GCA_964479295.1 uncultured Gemmatimonadota bacterium | reverse complement strand
GCGGGCGGGCGCCCCATGCGGCCCGGCTCCGGGTGGCCCCGGCGGCCGGGTGGGCAGGACTTTAAGGTAGCGTCTCCCGCTCGGCCTGTAAACTACTCGCAACTTCATACGATGTGCCGCTTCCGCCCCTCGGGGCGTCCCGTCCTCCGTCGGTCGAGCGCGACGACCGCCTGCGGCCTGCGGCCGGCGGCGGGGCCCCGTTCCTGCCCGCCGTCCCCCCCTGCGTACCCATGACGCGCCAGCCGACCGATCGTCACACGGGGCCGTACGCCGCCCGTGCACGGCGCTCTACGCACGAGGTGTTGGGTATACAACATCCCGTGGCGGCCTGCAACGTCAGGCCGGCGCGGCGACTCGGCGACGTCTCCTGCAGCGGGGGGTCGGGCTCGGGCCGGAGCGTCGGGAGGAGGGCGGAGGGCCGTGCAGGGGGGCGGGCGCCGCGCGATACGGGCTCAGACGGCCCCTGCCGCGTCGGCCTCCTCCGCGGGCGACGACGACCTCTCGGCGGCGTCCATCGGGACCCGCATCGCCCACAGCACCTCGCCGCCCTGCTCGACCCACTCGATGCGGTCGCCCCGGCGAAGGGGCTCGTCCTCGAGCCGGGCGGGTCCGCCGTTCGGGCCGGGGGACGCCTTTCCGTCGCCGTTCGGACGCGAGGCGCCGTTGGGGACCGCGTCGACGTGGAAGCCCTCGGCGACCTCGCGCAGCTCCTTGATGTGCCACTTCGTTCCGTCGGCCCGGACCAGCCTGCATCGCACGCTCACGTCGGACGCTCCCTCCGGAAGTCGATCGTCGTCTCCGTCGTCTCGTCTCCGCCGGCGCTCGTCCCGGCGGGCTACGGTGAGAGGTGCAAGTACCGCGCGCGGCGGCCCGCTGAGGGGCCCGTTCGCGTTCCTCCTGTCTACAGACGAACTTACGGAGGGCATGTGACAGGGACTCTCGACCACCGGGGCGTTTCGCGCCGTCACCCGCTCTCTCTTCGCCAGAGGGCTCGCGGAATGCAAGGGGCGGCGCCGGATGGCCGAGGACGGGACCTACCCGCCCCGGCCCACGTCCTCCAGCCGCGCGACCTCGGTGCCCGGGTAGTAGGTCCCGAGGATCTCGCGCCACCCGGCGCCCCGGCGGGCCCGCTCGACGGCGCCCCACTGGCACATCCCCACCCCGTGGCCCGAGCCCCGGCCCTCGAGGGCGAGGCCGTCCTCCTCCGGCGGCTCGACCACCTCGAACCAGGTCGACCGGAGCGCCTCGCCCGCCGGCGAGACCAGCACGCCCGGGATCTCGCGCGTGCCGAAGCGGAGGGTGTCGGCCGCGGCGGGCGCCTCGGGCACGGAGCGGTTGGCCGCGGTGTCCCCGCCGGCCTGCGGAGGACTGCCCTCCGCCCCGGCGGCCCTCTCCGCCACCACCGTCAGCTCGGTGACGCGCCCGTGCTCCGTCCGGCCGGTGGCCTCGACGCTGCGCATCGCCCCCAGCTCGGCGGGGTCGAGGCCGGCGGCCCGGGCCGCCGCGGGCCGGACGGCCTCGTCCAGCTCGCGCCGCATCCACTCGCGGCTCCACCGGTGGTGGGGCGAGGCGGCGCAGTAGTCCCGCGCCTCCGCGTCGCCGCCGGGGGCGTCCACCAGCGACCGCAGGTACGGCCGGGGCTCCTCCTCCCAGATCTCCTCGGGGCGGGCCGTGCGTCCCCCGCACGTCGAATGGTAGTAGGCGGTGGCGAGGCGGCCGTCGTGGGCGAGGACGCGCCCGCTCGTCTCCTCCACGGCCCGCCGGCCGGCCTCCCGCGCGGCCAGCCGGCCCGGGTACGACTGGTCGACCTCCGGGTCCGCCACCAGGTCGACCCCCAGCGAGTCGCGGGCCCCGCGCTCGGCGAAGGCCACCGCGTAGGTGCGGGCGGCCACCGCCTGCGCCTTCGCCGCCTCGAACGCCCGGAGCCCCTCGTCGCCCAGCTCCGAGGAGACCACCGAGGCCAGGTACGTCTCGCGCTCGACGCGGGCGGCGACGACGAGGGTGCCGTCCGGCTGGTGGACGACCTCCGCCCGGCCCCGGTACGGGCGGCCGTCGACGAAGACCACGGCGTCGTCCGACCGGGGCACGACCCGCAGCCGCTCCGCCGACGTCTCCAGCTCGCCCCACGGCCCCCACGCGGTGGCGCCGCCCCCGGCCACCAGGAAGTGGAAGGGCTCGTACGCGCCGGCCCGGGCCACGGTCTCGCCCGACCCGGCGGCGACCAGCCGGGCCGGACCGTCGGAGAAGACGGTCGCGGTGTCACGCCGGACCAGGATCGCGACCGAGAGGGTGTCGGTGGCCGCGTCGAGGCGGCCGGCGGCGGCAACGACGGCGCCGGGCTCCGCACCGTCGGCGTCGAGAGCGGCCGCCGGTTCCCGAGTCCCCTCCCCCGCGTCCGGAACCGCGGACGCCTCCGGCCCCGAGCAGCCGACGTAGAGGAGGGCGAAGACGGCCAGGAGCAGCGCGGTCGAGCCAGGCGGCCGGGCGGAAGCCCGGGCAGCGGGACCCGTGGGTGCCGGGGCGCCGTCCCGGCTACCGGAAGGGGCGCCGGTCCGCCCGGCGGGACCGTCCACGCGACGGCCGAGTGACCCCGCAGGGGCGCAGCCCCGAGGAGGCACGAGGCCCCAAGCGTGCGTGTCCCGTCGGGCGGGTCGGCGCCCCGCCCCCGTGTCCCCGGTGGGGCCACAGCCAGTGTGTACCGTGCGCGCGCCCCTCACGGCCCGCCCGACCGCCGCGGCCGGGAGAGCTCGCCGTCGCCGCCGCCCTCGTCGTCCGCGCCGGAGCCCGTCCGCCGCAGCCGGAAGCGCACCGTGTCCCCGGCCGCCACCGAGTCCACCACGACCTGCATCCCCGGCGGGCCGACGCGATACGCCACCCCCGCGCCCCCGGAGGCCGGCTCCATCTCCCAGGCGCCGGGCTCCGAGCCCGGGCTGACGCCCACCGTCGCCTGCGTCAGCGCCGTGTCCGGCGGGGCGGCCACGGCCACCTCCAGGACGCCGCCGCCGGCCTCGTCGAGGTCCACCCCGGCCGCGTGGCGCACGCGCCACCAGCCGGCCACCTCGCCCACGGTGGCGGGCCACCAGCCCGGCCGGCCCGCGACGCTGTCCAGCACGGTCCCGAGTCGGTCGGCCCGGCCCATGTCGACGAACTGGGTGTGGAGGTTCAGCACCGCCACCCCGCCCAGGCGCCGGATCTTCCGGAAGCCGTCCACGATCGCCTTGAGGCCGGCGTCCCAGTCCATCCCGTCGTTGACGAGGACGTTGTAGTCGTCCTTCATCACCCGGGGGACGAGGACCATGGGCCGGCCGGAGGCGCCGGTCCGGTGAAGCTCCGGGGCGGCCGACCGGGCCTGGTTCTCGGCCGCCACGTAGCCGCCCCCCACCCCGGCCCAGGCCGCCAGCGTCACCGAGTCGAAGCGCTCCTCGGGCGGGCGCAGGCCCTGCACCTCGCGTCCCGACCAGGCCTCCGTCTCCTGGCGGCTGCGGCGGAGCCGCACCCGCTGGTCGTCGGGACTGCGGCCGGCCAGGGTCTGATGGTCGTGGGTGTGGGTCCCGACCTCCCCGGCCGAGGCGACGGCCTCGGCGATCTCGTCCTCGCCCTCCACCAGCCCGGAGACCACGAAGAAAGTGCCCGGGAGGTCGATCCGGCGGAGGACGTCGGCCAGGACCCGGGCGTTCTGGGGCTCGGCCTCCACGTCCTCCGTCACGAGCAGCGCCGCCTCCCGGCCGTCGGGCCAGGCCGCCAGCGAGGCCAGGGGGCGGCGGGCCGCCCACAGGAGGCCGTTCACCTGCAGGCGGCGGAGCCGGCGGGCGTCCAGCTCCCGGGCGCCGTCGGTGCCCAAGAAGCCGAGCCACACCATCCGGCCGCCGCCCTCCGTGCGGCGCGCGAGGGCGCCGGTGACGACGTCGTCCGTCCCCTCCGGCGGCGACGGGCTCAGGCCGAAGTCCGACCAGTACGCCCCCGGCTCGTCGGCCGCCACCGCGACCTGGAGGTCGGGCCACATCTCCACCCGGCTGCCCGGGGCCAGCCCGTGGGAGAGCGGGAGGCCGGCGGGCACGGTGAGGAAGAGCCCGTCCCGGGCCTCCACCTCCCGGACCGCGTCGGCACCCGTGAGGGACCGGAGCACGCTCCAGCCCCGCCACTCGCACGCCTCGTCCCGGCTGGCCGCCGGCCCCTCGAGGACGAGGCTGCCGCCGTCCCGGAGGTGCCGGAAGAGGGCCATGCCGACCCCGAAGGGGAGACACGGGGCCACGGGGACCACGAGCACCGTGCCCGGCTCGAGGCCCGCGATGCCGTCCTCGCCCGAGACCCGGGTGACGCTCCCCCCGACCGAGTCGGCCAGGGCCCGCCAGCGGTCGGCCTGCCGGGCATGGCCGGCGTCGGGGTCGTCCAGGAAGCCTGCGCTCGCCTCCGAGGCCAGGAGCGCCACCCTGAAGCCGCCGCCGGGCGTGGCCGGCGGATCGGGCTCGATCGCGGGCACCGGGTTCTCCGTCACCTCCGGCTCCCCGGAGCGGATCATGGCGTCGAGGTCGACCGACCGCCACAGCAGCACCGCCGCGGCGACGACGCCGGCGGCCACGAGGCCGAGGAAGGCCAGGCTGGTGAGCCACCGGGCCGACTCCCGGGCCCGGGGGACGGGATCGCCCTCGGGCGTCACCGGGCGTCCCCCTGCGCGGGGCCGTCCCCGCCCCCTTCCCCTTCCTCTCTCTCTCGCTTCTCTTCCGCTCCCTCCTCCGGCGGCTCGTGGAGGAAGAAGTAGCGCGTGCCCTTCTCCCCTCCGCCCCCGGACCCGCCCGGCTGACGGGCGAGGCGGAGCTTGTACGCCACGTAGGTGGCCAACCCCACCACGACCGTGACCAGGATGGTCACGACGACGATGGCCACGATCAGGTCCACCAGCTCCATCGTTCTCCCTTTCCTCGCTAGGTCAGGCGTTCCCGCGGCCGTGCGGCCTCCCGGGGGAGCGCACCGCGCATGGGCTCGCCCGTCACGTCCCGGCCCTCGCCGTCGTCTCGTCCCGCTCCAGCTTGCCCCAGCTCATCTCCAGGTCCCCGGCCTCCTCCAGCGCGGCGAACACCTTCGAGACGTCCAGCCACAGCAGGTAGAAGAACCGGTACACCAGCGCCAGCGGCACCATCCTCAGGTCCTCCTCCTCCATGGAGACGGTCACCAGGGCCAGCACGAAGTCCAGCACGGTCAGCAGCAGCCACCAGTAGAGGAGCGGCTCGGTGAAGCCGTACACCAGCGCCACCGCCGCGAAGAAGAGGTGTCCGTAGACGTTCATCGCCGGCCACAGGAAGCCCTCGAAGGTCATCTCCAGCGTCGAGAGCCAAAGGGGGAAGTCGGGGAAGGGCCGCACGAGCACGCCCTTCCGCTTCCGCACCGCCTGGAGCAGCCCCCGCGTCCAGCGGTAGCGCTGCTGCACCAGGTCCACCATCGACTCCG
>CAYZLN010000135.1:0-5508 GCA_964479295.1 uncultured Gemmatimonadota bacterium | reverse complement strand
CTCGGAGCAGCCGAAGACGAGGAGGGCGCCGAGGAGAACGGCGCCCACGGAGGTCAGGCGAACACGGCGGACGAGCGAACCGCAAGAATCCATCGAGGAGCTCCCTCTGGAGTAACGCCTCGAGCGATCTCGGTCCGTCGAGGCCGGGCCCGGGGACGGGCGGCCTGCTTGACTGGACAGTACGTCCAATCGCCGACAACATATCGGAGCCTCGGGGACGCGTCCAGAGACGGATCGACGTCGCGGCGGACACGCCCGGGACCCCGGAGGCACAGGCCTTTCCACGGCGGCCAGGCCACCGCGCCGGGGACCCGGGCCGTCAGAGAGGGAGGCCGCCGTCGGAGGGCCCGCCCCCGCCCTCCCGGTTCCGGGCGTCTCCACGCCGGAGGACGTACCGGAACCGATCGCCGCCGGGGGCCGGCACCAGGCCCTCGATCCGGTAGCCGCGGTCCAGGTACCAGGGCAGCGCCGCCCGGGTGAGCCGACGCCAGCGGACGACCCGCTCCGGATCGCTGCGCTTGAGGCCCTGGACGTCCCCGGGGATCTCCACCAGGGCCAGGGCCCGGGCCGGGAACGGCGGCTCCGGGCGGCTCGCGCCGGGGTCGGCTCCGGCGGCGTCGCCGTCGAGCGTCACGACGGGGGCGTCCGCGCAGGCGGCGGCGTCGACCGGGCGCTCTCCCTCCACCGCCCGGCGCGCCCGCTCGCTCTGCAACCGCCACCGGACGACGAACCGATCGGTCCCCCCCTCCCCGTGCAGCGGGCTGTTCGTCTCCGTTCCGTAGAGGTTCGGGCGGTAGTCCGTGACGACGGCCCCGAGGCGGTTCAGGTTGAGGTGGGCGTTGCGGGAGACCAGGGGGTCGTAGGTCCAGAGGGCGACGTCCACGCCCCGCTGCAGGAGCCGCTCCCGCTGGTGCAGCTTCAGCCGGCGGCCCAGGCCCCGGCCCCGGGCGTCGGGCCGGACCGCCAGCATGTGCGACCAGTGGACGAGCCGCCCCGCCTCGACCCCGACCATGCCGAAGACGAAGCCGAGGAGCTGTCCTCCCGGGCCGTAGGCGCCCTCCAGGAGGCCGCCGACCTTCCGGGCCACCAGCATCAGGGACGCCGGGACGACCTCGGCGAAGTCGTCCCCCCACGTGGACTGCTGGATCTCCACGCAGGCCCGGCATCCGGCGTGGTCGTCGATGGAACGGAACGTCGCGGCGTCGGAGTGTGTCATTATCGTATACACACGTGTATACACAAAAGGGCGGGCCGGCAACCCGGCCCGGGGGGCCGGCGGATCGCTCGGCGCGCTCGGCCGGGACGCGGTCGAGCGGCCCCTCCGGCGCCTTGCAGCATACCGTGACCGGGCGTATCCTGACCGACCCGGATCCACCACTGTGTACAGCGCCCGCGGCCCCGTCCGGCGGCCCCCTCGTCATGCCGATCGCCGGCCGTCGGGCCCCGA
Source organism: uncultured Gemmatimonadota bacterium (assembly GCA_964479295.1). Classification (GTDB taxonomy): domain Bacteria; phylum Gemmatimonadota; class Gemmatimonadetes; order Palauibacterales; family Palauibacteraceae; genus CAYVFM01. The sequence continues at coordinate 4,061 of CAYZLN010000135.1, read as the reverse complement.
TCCCACCAGCCCCAGACCCCTCTCCATGAGCGAGTCCCCGACCCGGACCGACCGTGCTTCGGACGCCTACGAGCGTCTGCGGAACCTGATCGTCAAGGGGCAGCTCGCCCCCGGGAGCCGTGTCATCGAGACGGACGTCGCCGAGCGGCTGGGCATCAGCCGCACCCCGGTGCGGTCGGCCCTGCAGCGGCTCAGGCAGGAGGGCTACATCGTCTCCAGCGGCGACGGCGAGCGGTCCCGGCCCGTGATCGCCCCGCTCACCAAGGCCGACGCCCAGGAGCTCTTCTACATCGTGGGGCAGATCGAGGGGCTCGGCGCGTACCTGACGGCCCGGGCCGAGGAAGGAGAGCGGACGCGCGTGGCCGGTGAGCTCCGCCGGATCAACCGCCGGTTCGCCGGGACGGCCGACGGCGCGCAGTACGACTTCAACCGGATCTTCGAGCTCGACACGCGCTTCCACCGGTGCTACGTGGAGGCCGAGGCCGGCCCCCGGCTGCTCGAGCTGCACGACTCGATCAAGCCCCAGGCGGAGCGCTACATCCGGGTCTACATCCGGGTGCTGACCGCACAGATCCCGATCTCCGTCGAGGAGCACGCGGAGATCGTCGACGCCGTCGAGGCGGGGGAGCCGGAGCGGGCCGAGCGGGCCGTGCAGACGAACTGGCGCAACGCCACCGAGCGCCTGAACCGGGTCATCGAGGACGTGGGCGAGCGCGGGAGCTGGTGAGAGAGGCCGGGAGCCCCCGGCACGGCGTCCGGCCGGGCGCCGTCCTTGCGCGGCGACGCCACGGGCCTTTCATTGGCCCGAGGGTTTGTATCCAAAGACATATACATTTTTGCGCACTCGAGCGCGCCGCCAGCCAGAGGTGACATGAGCACCGTGCCCCGACCCGCGTCCCTGGCCCTCGCCGCCGGGCTGTCCGTCCTCCTCGTCACGCTGTCCGGGGGAGGCCCGGCGGCCCCCGACGGGGCGGCGCCGCCCGAGGGCGAGCCCTACGACCTGGTGCTGGAGGGCGGCAAGGTGGTGGACGGCACCGGCGCCCCCTGGTTCCACGGCGACGTGGCCGTCGACGGCGACCGCATCGTCCGGATCACCCCGGCCGGCGGGCTGGAGGACGCCGACGCCGACCGGCGGATCGACGTCGCGGGACGGGTGGTGGCGCCGGGCTTCATCGACATCCAGAGCCACTCCCGGGACCCGCTCCTGGACGGCGACGGCCGGGTGGTGAGCAAGGTCACCCAGGGGATCACCACCGAGATCCTGGGCGAGGGGTGGACCAACGGTCCGGCGAACGAGCGGACCCGGGCCGCCGACGGCCTCTCCGACCCGGAGGAGGACGGGGAGCAGCCGGACCACGACTTCACGGGCCCCCGGGGCTTCGACGCCTGGCTGCGGGCCATGGAGGAGAACGGCGTCTCGCCCAACGTCGGCTCGTTCCTGGGGGCCACGACGGTGCGGACCTACGCCATGGGCGAGGCGACGGGCGCCCCGTCCCCGGCCCAGCTCGACACGATGCGGGCCGTGACCCGCCGGGCCATGGAGGACGGGGCGTTCGGGCTGGCCACCGCCCTCATCTACCCCCCGGGCAGCTACGCCGGCACCGACGAGCTGGCGCAGATGTCCGCCGCCATGGCCCCCTACGGCGGGCTCTACGTCACCCACCTGCGCTCGGAGGGCGACCAGCTCCTGCCGGCCCTGCGGGAGGCCATGGAGATCGGCCGCCGCGGCGGCGTCCCGGTGGAGGTCTACCACCTGAAGGCGGCCGGTCGCCGCAACTGGCCGGCCATGGACACCGCCGTCGCCGCGATCGACTCGGCCCGCGCCGCCGGCCAGGACGTGCAGGCGAACATGTACCCCTACACCGCCGGCTCCACCGGGCTGGCCGCCGTGCTGCCGCCCTGGGCCTCGGAAGGCGGAAAGTTGCTGGAGCGCCTGAAGGACCCCGAGCAGCGGCAGGAGATCCACGACGCCGTGCTGAACCCGAGCACGGAGTGGGAGAACCTGGGCCGGCTGGCCGGGCCGGACGGGATCCTCGTGGCGGGGCTCGACGCGGAGGAGAACCAGCGCTGGGCCGGGATGCGGCTCTCCGAGATCGCCGAGGAGATGGGCACGGACTGGGTGGACGCCGCGATCGAGCTGATCGTGACGGAAGAGGACCGGATCCCGACGGTCTACTTCCTCATGAGCGACGAGAACGTCCGGGAGCAGATGCGCCAGCCGTGGATCAAGTGGGCCACCGACGCCGAGGGCATGCACCCGGACAGCGCCGACGGGCTGACCCATCCCCGGGCCTACGGCACCTACCCGCGGATCCTCGGCCGCTACGTCCGGGAGGAAGGCGTGATGGGGCTGGAGGAGGCGGTCCGGAAGGCCACCTCGGCCGTCGCCGCCCGGCTCCACCTGCAGGACCGCGGCGTCCTGCGGGAGGGCGCCTACGCCGACGTCGTCGTCTTCGACCCGGAGACGGTCGTCGACCGGGCCACCTACGAGGACCCGCACCGGCTCTCCGAGGGCGTCGAGCACGTCTTCGTGAACGGCGTGGCCGTGGTGCGGGACGGCGAGCACACCGGGGCCCTCCCCGGCCGCATCGTGCGCGGACCGGGCTACCGGCCCTGAGGCGAGACTCCGACCCCAGACAGGGAGACGCGAGGATGACGAAGATCCGACGGACCGGGACGGCGCTCACGATCGCGGCCCTGGCGGCCCTCCTCCTGGCCCCGGCGGGCCCGGCCGAAGCGCAGCCGGCGCCCCTCGGCGGGCTCGACGGCTACGTGGAGGAGACGATGGAGGCCTGGGGCGTGCCCGGGCTCGCCCTGGCCGTGGTGAAGGACGGGTCGGTCGTCTACGCCCGGGGCTACGGGGTCCGGAACGCCGACAGCGGCGACCCGGTGGACGAGCACACGATCTTCGCCATCGGCTCCTCGTCGAAGGCGTTCACCACCGCCTCCCTGGCCATGCTCGTCGACGACGGGGAGCTGGCGTGGGACGACCCGGTGAACCGGCACCTTCCCGGGCTCCGGCTCCACGACGCCTATCCCACCCACGAGCTCACCGTCCGCGACCTCGTCACCCACCGGAGCGGGCTCCCGCGCTGCGACATGCTGTGGTACGCCACCTCCTTCGACCGGGACGAGGTCCTGAGGCGCGTCCGATTCTGCGAGCCGAGCTGGAGCTTCCGCTCCCACTTCGGCTACCAGAACATCATGTTCCTCGCGGCCGGCGAGATCGTGTCGGAGGTCTCCGGCACCCGGTGGGACGCCTTCGTCGAGCGGCGCATCTTCGGGCCGCTGAACATGGAGCGCTCGAGCACGAGCGTCGACTCGCTCGACGGGACGGCCAACGTCGCGTCGCCCCACGGGGAGATCGACGGCGACGTCCGGCCGATTCCTTGGAAGGACATCGACAACGTGGGCCCGGCCGGCTCGATCAACTCCAGCGTGGCCGAGATGGCCCGGTGGGTCCGGCTGCAGCTCGGCGAGGGGGTCTTCCGGGGCGACACGCTGATCTCGCCGGAGTCCGTGCAGGAGATGCACAGCCCCCAGATGCTGATCGACGAGGACTCGCCCCTGCGGCGGCTGCTCGGGGCCCGGGGCCATTTCGCGGCCTACGGGATGGGCTGGTTCCTGCACGACTACGAGGGCGTGAAGATCGTGGAGCACGGCGGATCCATCGACGGGATGCGGGCGCAGGTCGGGATGGTCCCGGAGGAGGACCTCGGGATGGTGATCCTCACGAACCGGGGCGGGTCGTCGCCGGTCTCCGCCCTCATGTACCGGATCGTCGACGCCTACCTCGACCTCCCGGAGACCGACTGGTCGGAGCGCTTCAAGTCGGTGAACGACTCCATCGAGGCCGAGGGCGAGAAGCGGGACGAGAAGCTCCGCGAGGCCCGGAAGGAAGGAACCTCCCCGTCGGTCGACCTCGCCGCCTACGCCGGCACCTACACCGACAGCCTGTACGGCGACCTCGAGGTGACCGAAGACGACGGGCAGCTCTCGCTGACCTACCACTCCATGACGGCGGACCTCGAGCACTGGCACCTGGACACGTTCCGGGCCGA
>CAYZLN010000134.1:0-5530 GCA_964479295.1 uncultured Gemmatimonadota bacterium | reverse complement strand
CGGCCCCCGCCCGAGGTGGACCGGGAGATGACCGTCCTGGTGGACGCCATCTCCACCGCCCTCGACGCCGGCGACCGGGTCGTGGTCCTCTGCGACAACCAGGGCCAGATCGACCGCCTCGAGGAGATCCTCGAGGAGCGCGCCGGCGCCTCGCTCGCCCGGCGGACGGCCCTCGGGCTCGGGACCCTGAGCGGCGGATTCCGCCTGCCCGGCGACCCGGGGCTGCTGGTGATGACCGACCACGAGATCTTCCGCCGCCGGCACCGCCTCCGCCGGAGGGGACGCTCCCGGGGCGCCTCGGGGCTCGAGTCGGTGGCCTCCCTCGCCGCCGGCGACTACGTGGTCCACCTCGACCACGGCATCGGCCGGTACCGCGGCCTCGAGCGGGTCGAGATCGGCGGCGAGGCGGTGGAGACGCTCAAGATCGAGTACGCCGACGGCGAGGTCCTCCGCGTCCCCCACTACCGGGTCGACCTGATCGAGAAGTGGTCGGCCACCGACGCGGACGGCAGCGAGCCGCCGCGGGTGCACAAGCTGGGCGGCAAGCGGTGGAAGAAGCTCAAGGAGAAGACGGTGGACTCCATCCAGGAGACCGCCGCCGAGCTCCTGGAGCTGTACGCCCACCGGCAGGTGGCCGACGGCCACGCCTTCAGCGAGGACACCCCCTGGCAGAAGGAGTTCGAGTCGGCCTTCCTCTACGAGGAGACCCCCGACCAGCAGGAGGCGTGGGAGGAGGTCCAGGCGGACATGGAGGAGCCGCACCCCATGGACCGCCTCATCTGCGGCGACGTGGGCTTCGGCAAGACCGAGGTGGCCATGCGGGCCGCCTTCAAGGCGGTGCAGGACGGCAAGCAGGTGGCCGTCCTGGCGCCCACCACCGTCCTGGTCGACCAGCACCTCCACACCTTCCGCGAGCGGATGGCCAGCTTCCCGGTGAGGATCGAGGGCCTCTCGCGGTTCCAGTCGCGGGCGGATCAAGAGGAGGTCCTGGAGGGCCTGGCCGACGGCACGGTGGACATCGTCGTCGGGACGCACCGGCTGCTCTCGGACGACATCGGCTTCAGCGACCTGGGCCTGCTGGTGGTCGACGAGGAGCAGCGGTTCGGCGTCCGCCAGAAGGAGAAGCTCAAGCAGTACAAGCGGTCGGTGGACGTGCTGTCGATGACGGCCACCCCCATCCCCCGCACGCTGCAGCTCGCCCTGGGGGGGCTGAGGGACCTGTCGGTGATCGAGACCCCGCCGCGCGACCGTCGGCCGGTGATCACCCACGTCCTGGAGTGGAGCGACCCGATCCTCCGGGACGCCATGCGCCGCGAGCTGGACCGGGGCGGGCAGATCTTCTTCGTCCACGACCGCGTGCGCACGGTGGAGACCCTGGCCGAGCGGGTCCGGAGGCTGATGCCCGACGCCGAGGTGGCGGTGGCCCACGGGCAGATGCGCGAGCGGGAGCTGGAGGCGACGATGGACGGGCTGATGGAGGGGGAGGTGGACGTCCTGGTCTCCACGACGATCATCGAGAACGGGCTGGACGTGCCCACCGCCAACACGATGATCGTCCACCGGGCCGACATGTTCGGCCTCGCCCAGCTCTACCAGCTCCGGGGGCGGGTGGGCCGCTCGCACCACCGGGCCTACTGCTACCTGCTGGTCCCCCCCGACGTCTCGCCCGAGGCCGAGAAGCGGCTGCGGATCCTCGAGCACCACACCGAGCTCGGCGCCGGCTACGAGGTGGCGCTCAAGGACCTGGAGCTGCGGGGCGCCGGCAACCTGCTGGGCGCCGACCAGTCGGGCTTCGCGCAGGCGGTGGGGTTCGAGACGTACCGGCGGCTGCTGGAGAAGACCGTCGGCCGCCTGAAGGGCGAGGAGGAGACCTCCCGGGAGCCCCCGCAGGTCTCGCTCGGCGGCGACGCCTACCTCCCGGACGACTACGTCGGCGACTCCGAGCAGAAGATGAACCTCTACCGCCGCATCTCCGGGCTGGAGGAGGCCGACGCGGTCGAGGAGATGCGCGACGAGCTCCGCGACCGCTTCGGCCCCGTGCCGGAGCCCGCCGAGCGGCTGCTCGCGTCGGTGAAGCTGAAGGTGCTGGGCACGGCGCTTCGGGCCGAGTGGATCCGGGTCTCCGACGACACGGCGCGGATCAACTTCCGCGAGGACGCCACGCCCCGGATGAAGCTGCTGCGGGACGCCTTCCACGACCGCCAGCTCGAGGTGGAGGTGCGACGGGCGCGGCCCCTGTCGCTCGTCCTCTCGCAGGCGGGGGTGGAGCCGGTGCTGCCCACCCTGGTCGAGGCCCTCTCGGTGCTGGCCCGGACCGAGGAGGCGGGGGCGACCGCCCGGGCCTCGTGACCCGGCGGGGTCGAACCCCGACGCCCCCCGGGAGTACATTCCATCCGGCGGCAGGGGAGGCCGACCGCCCCCGCGGCCGCCGACGGACGAGCCCGAGCCCCGTCCACCTTTCCCCTTCGGAGCGAGACGACATGAGACGACGCCGGTCGAGCCGAACCCTCGCTGGCGGCCGGGGCACGTCCCTGCGCCCCGCGGCGCCCGCGGCCCTGGCGCTGGCGGCCCTCCTCGTCCTCGGCGCGCCCGCCGTGGCCCAGCAGCCCGGCGGCGGGCCGGCCGCCTCGGGCCAGGGCCAGCTCGTGGACCGGGTGGTGGCCGTCGTCGGGGACACCGCCATCACCCGCTCCGAGGTCCAGGAGCAGGTGTTCCGGATGCGCCAGCAGGGGATGCAGCTCCCCGAGGACCCCATGGCCCGGGACTCGGTGCTCCGGTCGGTGGTCGACCAGCTCGTCGAGGAGACGATGCTGCTGGAGCAGGCCAAGCGGATGGGCGTCAGCGTGTCGGAGCAGCAGGTGGAGCAGCTCGCGAACGACCGCTTCTCCCGGTATCGGAACAGCTTCGGCTCGGACGAGGAGCTCCGCAAGGCCGTGGAGTCCTCGGGCCAGAACATGTTCCAGTTCCGCGAGATGCTGCGGTCCCGGGCCTGGGCCGACCTGACGCTCAACCGGTTCCGGCAGCGGCTGATCAACGAGAATCAGCTCCCGCCGGCCTCGGTGAGCGAGCAGGAGATCCGCGACTACTTCGAGCAGAACGCCGCCGGCCAGCGCCGGCCCGGCAACATCACCCTCGACCGGGTCATGGTGGCGCCCCGGCCGGACAGCGCCGCCGCCGACAGCGCCCGTGCCCTCGCCGAGAAGGCGCTCGAGGAGATCCGGTCGGGCACCGCCTTCGCCGTGGCGGCCCGCCGCTACTCCGACGACACCGGCACCCGCGAGGAGGGCGGGGACCTGGGCTGGGTCCGTCGCAGCGACCTGGTTCCCAGCTTCGGCGACGCCGCCTGGGCCGCCCCGCCGGGCCGCCCGGTCGGGCCGGTCGAGAGCCGCCTCGGCTACCACGTGATCCGGGTCGACAACGTCCGGGGCGGCGAGCGCAGGGTGCGGCACATCCTGGTCCGGCCGCGCATCACCGACGAGGACCTCGAGGAGGCCCGCGAGAAGGCCCGTGCGCTGGCCGACAGCCTCCGGGAGGGGGCCGACGCCGACCGCCTCGCCCGCGAGCAGGGCCTCTCCGGCGAGGACGTCCGCTTCGAGAACGTCCGGCTGGACGAGCTCGAGGGGCGGCTGGGCGAGACCTACGCCCAGGCCCTCGACGCCCCCGAGGAGGGCGGGGTCGTCGGCCCCGTCGAGGTGGAGGGGTCGTACGACATCCCGCTCTTCGCCGTCCTCGAGGTCCTGCAGTACACCCCCACCGGGGAGTACCGCCTGGAGGACGTCCGCGACCGGATCCGTGAGCGCCTCCTGCAGCAGAAGCAGTTCGACCGGTACGTGGAGCAGCTCCGCAACGAGATGCACGTCGAGCTCCTGATCTGACGGGCCCGGTGAGCTCCCGGACGCCACGGATCGCCGTCACGCTGGGGGACCCGCGCGGCATCGGGCCCGAGGTGGCGCGCGCCGCCCTCGCCGCGGAGGGGATGCGCCGCCGGGCCGACTTCGTGGTGGTCGGCGCCGGGGCCCGGGCGGAGGACGCGGACCGGGCCCTGGACGTCGGCCGCTGGGACCCCGACGCCGACGACCCCGAGGCCCTGGCGGGAGAGCTCGCGGGGCGGGCCGTGGAGACGGCCCTCGACCTGGCGCTGGACGGCGAGGTCGACGGCATCGTGACGGCGCCCCTCTCCAAGCGCGCCCTCTCGGCGGCCGGCTACCCCTGGCCGGGCCACACGGAGTGGCTGCGGGACCGCTCCGGCGCCGAGGAGGTCACCATGATGATGGCCGCCGAGGAGACCCCCCTGGGCGGGCCCCTGCGGATGGGGCTGCTGACGGGCCACGTGGCGCTCCGGGAGGTGCCGTCGACGCTCACCCGCGAGCTCGCCCTCCGCCGCACCCGGCTGGCGGTCCGGGCGCTCCGCGACTGGTGGGGGATCGACCGCCCCACGGTGGCCTTCGCGGGGATGAACCCCCACGCCTCGGAGGACGGGCTCTTCGGCGACGAGGAGGAGCGCGTCCTGGCGCCGGTCGCCCGCCGGATCTCGGCCGACGGGGAGGCGGAGGTGGACGGGATCCATCCCGCGGACACCGTCTTCCGGCGCTGCCTGGACGGGACGGTGGACGCCGTCCTCGTCCCGTACCACGACGTCGGCCTGGCCGTGCTCAAGACCCTGGCCTTCGAGACCGGCGTCAACGTCACCGCCGGCCTCCCCTTCCCCCGCACGTCGCCCGACCACGGCACCGCCTTCGACATCGCCGGCCGGGGCGAGGCCGACCCCCGCTCCATGACCGAGGCGGTGCGGCTGTGCGTGCGCTTCTGTGGCGCCCGCCGCCCCGCCGCGGCCCGATGATCCGCTTCGACGGCGTCTCGAAGCGGTACCCCCGCAGCGGCGAGGCGCTCTCCGACGTCTCCTTCCGCCTCGGCAAGGGGGAGTTCGCCTTCGTCACCGGGCCGTCCGGCGCGGGCAAGAGCACCCTGCTCGAACTGGTCCACATGCAGACGCTGCCCACCGAGGGCACCGTCCGGGTCTCCGGCTTCTCGTCGGACGACATCGACCGGAAGGAGATCCCCGAGCTCCGGCGGCGGGTGGGCTTCGTCTTCCAGGACTTCCGCCTGCTGAGCCGGCTGACGGCGGCCGAGAACGTGGCCTTCGCGCTCGAGGCGACGGGGACGTCCCGGGGCGAGATCGACGACCGGGTGCAGAAGCTGCTCAGCCAGGTCGGCCTGGCCGCCAAGGCGCGCTCGTACCCGGAAGAGCTCTCCGGGGGCGAGCGCCAGCGGGTGGGGATCGCCCGCGCGCTGGCCACCGACCCGCTCGTGCTGCTGGCCGACGAGCCCACCGGGAACCTGGACGAGCGGGCGTCCCACGGCGTCTTCGAGCTCTTCCGGCGCATCAACGACCTGGGGATGGCGGTCCTGCTGGCCACCCACGACACCGACCTCCTGCGGAGCCACCCCGAGATCCGGGTGCTGGAGCTCGAGGAGGGCTCGCTGGTCTACGACTCGGGGCCCGCCGCCGTGACCGCCGGCGGGCCGGCCG
>CAYZLN010000133.1:0-5553 GCA_964479295.1 uncultured Gemmatimonadota bacterium | reverse complement strand
CCGGTTCACTCCGGCGACCGGGCCGGGGCCTGGCTGGAGCGGCTCCGGGACCGGCCCGCCGGCGCCGCCCCGGGAGACGTCTCCGCCATTCTCGAGCGGGTCCGGGAGGGCGGAGACGAGGCCCTGGCCCGGCTCACGGAGCGCTTCGACGGCGTCCGGCCGTCGCGCCTCGAGGTCCCGCCGGAGCGGTGCCGGGAGGCCCTGGACGCGCTGCCGGAGGCCCGCCGCTCGGCCCTGGAGCGCGCGCGCCGGAACCTCCGGCGCTTCCACCGGGCCCAGCGAAGGTCCGAGCAGCCGGTGGAGGTGGAGCCGGGCGTCCGGGCGTGGCGGGTCTTCCGGCCCGTGGAGCGGGTCGGCCTCTACGCGCCCGGGGGGCGCGCGCCCTACCCCTCCAGCCTGCTGATGGCCGCGGTGCCGGCCCGCGTGGCGGGATGCCGCCGCGTCGTGGCCTGCAGCCCGCCGGCGGAGGACGGCGAGCCCGCCCGGCCCGTCATGGCCGCGGCGGCCCTGGCGGAGGTGGACGCCCTCTACGCCGTGGGCGGGGCCCAGGCCGTGGCCGCGCTGGCGTACGGCACCGACACCGTCGAGGCGGTGGACAAGGTCTGCGGGCCCGGCGGCCCCTGGGTGAACGAGGCCAAGCTCGCGGTCTTCCGCGACGTCGAGGTGGACCTGCCCGCCGGGCCCTCCGAGGTGGCCGTCTGGGCCGACGCCGGGGCGGACCCCGACCTCGTGGCGCTGGAGCTTCTGGCCCAGGCCGAGCACGGGCCGGACTCCCTCGCCGTCGGGATCCTGCCGGCGGGCCCGCTCCCCGGCCGGGTCGTCGACCGGCTGGCGGCGCGGCTGGCGGACGCCCCCCGGCGGACGGACGCCGCCGAGAGCCTCGCCGGGTCGGCCCTCCTGGTCCACGAGGACCCGGAGCGCGCCGTCCGGTGGGTGAACGAGCTGGCCCCCGAGCACCTGGTGATCCTGCGGGAGGACGCCGACGCGGCCCTCGAGGACGTGCGTCACGCGGGCTCCGTCTTCCTGGGGCCCCACACGCCCGTCGCCGCCGGCGACTACGCCAGCGGGACGAACCACGTCCTGCCCACCCGCTTCCGGAGCCGCGCGGCCGGCGGCCTCTCGGTCGACGACTTCGGCAAGTGGATGCAGGTGCAGAGGATGGAGCCCGAGGGGCTCCGCTCGCTGGGGCCGACCGTGATCGAGCTCGCCGAGTGGGAGGGCTTCCCGGCCCACGCCGAGTCGGTCCGGGCGCGCCTCGAGGGGTCGGACGGATGAGCGGGCGGGACGGGGCCGGCGGCGCGGGACCCGAAGGCGGGGGTCCGTCCCGCGGCGGGCCGGAGGACGGCGCCGACGCCCCGGAGGGCCGCGGGATCCGGGCGCGGGTGCGGCCGCACCTCCGGGAGGTGGAGCCGTACGTCACGGCCCGCTCCCAGCACAGCGGAGGCGTGCTGCTGGACGCCAACGAGAACGCCTTCGGGTCCCTGGTCCCCGAGGCCGGCGAGGACCTGCACCGCTACCCCGACCCCTCGAACCGGGAGCTCAGGGCCGGGCTCGCGGAGGCCGCCGGGGTGGACCCCCGGGGGATCTGGCTCGGCAACGGATCCGACGAGGCCATCGACGTGCTCCTGAGGACCCTCGTCTCCCCCGGGGAGGCCGTCGTGGTGGTCGAGCCCACCTACGGGGTCTACTCGGCCCGGGCCCGGACCCACGCGGCCCGGGTGCGCGCCGTCCGCCTCGACGACGACTTCGACCTGGACGTGCGGGCCGCCGCGGAGGCCGCGGAGGGGGCCGAGCTCGTCCTCCTCTGCTCGCCGAACAACCCCACCGGCGGACGCCTGTCGCGCGACCGGGTCCTCGACCTCGTCGACCGCTGCTCGGCGGTGGTGGCGGTGGACGAGGCGTACGTCGAGTTCGACGACCGCCCGTCGCTGGCCGCCCGGGCCGGCGACCCGCCGCGGCTCGCCGTCCTGCGCACCTTCTCGAAGGCGTGGGGGCTGGCCGGGGCCCGGGTGGGCTGGCTGGCGGGCCACCCGGAGCTCGTCCGGTGGATGGACCGCGCCGGCCTCCCCTACCCCCTCTCCGCCCCGGCGGCCCGGGCGGCGGTCCGGGCCCTCGGCCGGCGCGAGGAGATGGAGCGGAGGGTCCGCCGCGTGCGGGAGGAGCGGGAGCGGGTCCGGGGCGAGCTCGAGGCCCTCGGGCTGCGGGTCCTCCCGTCGGACGCGAACTTCCTCCTCTTCTTCGTCGACGACCCCGGGGGCGTCCAGTCCCGCCTGGCGGAGCGGCACGGGGTCGTCGTCCGGGACCGGAGCGGCCTGCCGGGCCTCGGGGGGGCGCTCCGCGTCACGATCGGCCGGCCGGAGGAGAACGACCGCTTCCTGGAGGCCCTCCCGGAGGAGGTGCACCGGTGAGCCGGAGCGCCGAGGTCGAGCGGGAGACGACGGAGACCCGCGTCCGGGTCCGGGTCGAGCTCGAGGGCTCGGGCGACGCCCGGGTGGACACCGGCGTCGGCTTCCTGGACCACATGCTCGAGCTGCTGGCCGGCCACGCCCTCCTCGACCTGGAGGTGGACGCCGAGGGCGACCTCCACGTCGACGAGCACCACACGGTGGAGGACGTCGGCATCGTCCTCGGCCAGGCGATCTCCCGCGCGCTCGGCGAGCGGCGGGGCCTCCGCCGGTACGGCTTCCTGCTGCCCATGGACGAGTCGCTGGCGCGGGTGGCCGTCGACCTGGGCGGCCGCAGCTACCTGGTCTTCCGCGCGGAGTTCTCCCGCGAGAAGGTCGGCGACCTGCCCACCGAGCTGGTGGAGGACTTCCTCAGGGCCCTCGCCGACCACCTGAAGGCCAACCTCCACGTCCAGCTCGAGTACGGCCGGAACGACCACCACAGGATCGAGGCGATCTTCAAGGCCCTGGGGCGCGCCCTCCGGGCGGCCCTGGAGCAGGACCCGCGGCTGGGCCAGGAGCTTCCCTCCACGAAGGGGAGGATCGAGTGAGGCGGGCCCGCGCCGGGGCGCTCGCCTTCGCGCCCGCCCGGCCGCGGGAGCCCGGGATCGCGGCCACGGCGGAGGCCCGGCCGTGATCGCGGTCGTGGACTACGGCGCCGGGAACCTCCGCAGCGTCGAGTTCGCCCTCGACCGGATCGGCGTCCGGCACCGCCGGGCGACGGGGCCCGGGGGGCTGGAGGGCGCGGACGGCGTCGTCCTGCCCGGCGTCGGCGCCGCCGAGTCGGCCATGCGGGAGCTGGAGGACCGGGGGCTGGCCGCCGCCCTCCGGGGCACGGAGGCGCCGCTGCTCGGCGTCTGCCTGGGCCTGCAGCTCCTCACCGAGGCGTCGGAGGAGGGCGGGTCCGAGGTGCGGTGCCTGGGGCGGGTGCCCGGGCGGACCCGACGGTTCCGCGGCGACCTCCCGCTGCCGCAGATCGGCTGGAACTCGGTGCGGCTCGGGGACGACCCCCTCTTCCGCGGGCTCGCGGAGGAGGCGTGGTTCTACTTCCTCCACGGGTACCGGGCGGAGTGCGGGCCCGGCCACGTGGTGGGGCGGTCGGAGTACGGGGAGCCCTTCCCCGCCGCCGTCCGGGCCGGCGACGTCGCCGGGGTGCAGTTCCACCCGGAGAAGTCCGGGGCCGCGGGGCTCCGGGTGCTGGCCAACTTCTGCCGGGGATGCGCCGGATGAACGTGTGGCCGGCGGTCGACCTCCTGGACGGGCGCTGCGTGCGGCTCTACCGGGGCCGCTTCGACGAGGTGACGGAGTTCTCGCGGGACCCGGTGGCCGTGGCCGAGGCCTTCGCCGGCGACGGGGCCCGCCATCTGCACGTCGTCGACCTGGACGGCGCCCGGGACGGAGCGCCCGCGAACGCCGACGTGGTCCTGGAGATCCGGCGCCGGCTGGACGTCCGGATGCAGGTGGGCGGCGGGATCCGGACGGACGACGCCGTCGACCGGTACGTGGAGGCCGGCGTCGACCGCGTGATCGTCGGCACCGCCGCCGTCCGTCGTCCGGGGTGGCTCGCCGGGCTGGTGGACCGCCACGGCGCCGGCCCGGTGGCCGCCGGCGTGGACGTCCGCGACGGAGAGGTGGTGGTCGAGGGGTGGGAGGAGGGCTCGGGCGTCGGCCGGGACGAGGTGCTCGAGGCCCTGGCCGGGGCCGGCGTCGGGACGGTCGTGTACACCGACACGGTCCGGGACGGCACCCTCACCCGGCCCGACGTGGAGGGGGCCCGGGCGGTCGTGGAGGCCGGCTTCCGGACGCTGGTCGCCGGGGGCGTGTCCCGGGCCGAGCACATCTCCGCCCTCCGGGACGCCGGCGTCCGCGGCGTCGTCGTCGGGAGCGCCCTCTACCACGGCGAGCTGACGCTCGGGGAGGCCCTGGACGCGGCCCGCGGAGGGGACCGCCCGTGAGGGGCGTGGCGCCACGGATCGTGCCCTGCCTGGACGTCAAGGACGGCCGTGTGGTGAAGGGGATCCGCTTCGAGGAGCTGCGCGACGCCGGCGACCCGGCCGAGCTCGGGACCGTGTACGCCCGGGAGGGGGCCGACGAGCTGGTCTTCCTGGACATCTCGGCCACGCCCGACGACCGCGGCACCGCGGTGCGGCTGGCCGAGGAGGTGGCCCGCCGCCTCTTCGTCCCCTTCACGGTGGGCGGGGGCCTGCGGAGCGTCGAGGGGATGCGGGAGGTGCTCCACGCCGGCGCCGACAAGGTCTCGGTCAACACCGCGGCGGTGGAGTCCCCCCGCCTCGTCTCCGAGGCCGCCGGGCGGTTCGGGTCCCAGGCCGTGGTGGTCGCCGTCGACGCCTACCGGCGCGAGCCCGACGACCCGTCGGCGGGCTGGGGCGTGAAGGTGAGCGGCGGCCGCGTCGACACCGACCTGGACGCCGTCTCCTGGGCCCGGCGGGCCGCGGAGCTCGGCGCCGGCGAGATCCTGCTGACCTCCATCGACCGCGACGGGACGGGCGACGGCTACGACCTCGCCCTGGTGGAGGCCGTCTCCGGGGCCGTGGACGTCCCGGTGATCGCCTCGGGCGGCGCCGGGCGCGAGGAGCACTTCCGGCAGGCGTTCGGCGCCGGGGCGAGCGCGGCGCTCGCCGCCACGCTCTTCCACTTCGGCCACCTGCGGATCCCGGAGCTGAAGAGGTGGCTCGCGCGCCGCGGCGTCGAGACCCGGCCGCCGGGGGACGACTGGCCGTGGCGGGAGGACCGGGGCGTTCCGACGTGACGCGCACGCACTCGAACCGGCACGCACGCGAGGGGCGATGATGGAGCTGGCCGACGCGATGGACTTCGACACCGACACCGGCCTCGTGCCGGCGGTCGTGCAGTCCGACGACGACGGGCGGGTCCTCATGCTCGCCTACATGGACCGCCGGGCCCTCGAGCGGACCCTCGAGCGGGGCCGGGTGACCTTCTGGTCGCGGTCCCGCGAGGAGCTCTGGGAGAAGGGCGAGACCTCGGGGAACTGGCTCGAGACCGTCGAGGTCCGGGCCGACTGCGACCGTGACGCCCTCCTGGTCCGGGCACGCCCGCACGGGCCCGCCTGCCACACCGGCGAGGAGAG
>CAYZLN010000132.1:3704-5620 GCA_964479295.1 uncultured Gemmatimonadota bacterium | reverse complement strand
TCCTCCCACCACTCGTAGCGGTCGTCGAGGATCCCCAGCGCGACCTCGTACTTCAGCTCGTCGTCGTGCGCCCGCATCTTCCGGAAGAGCTCCTTCACCCGCCGCCGGCTCGAGCGGCAGAACACGTCGGCCAGCTCCCGGGCCTCCTCGGCGTGGGGGTGGCCGGTGCGGCGCATCATCTGCGTGCGGGTGACCGTGGCCGCCTGGGCGAACAGCTCCACGCCGACGTCGACGGCCCGGAAGAGGATCCCCTGCTTGAACTGGAGCTTCGGCCCGTAGCGCACCATCCGGTGGAAGAGCATCCGGGCGAGCTTGCGGGACGACCGGTCGACGAACCGCAGGTGCGTCGCCAGCTCGTCGAACTCCCCGTACCGCGGCCACCGGCCCCAGCCCAGCCATCGGGAGGGATACCACCAGGCGTAGAACGCCCCGACCTTCGGAAGCTCGGCCAGCTTCCCCCCGACCGAGAGGTCGCCCTCGACCAGGTCGCCGGCCACCTGGAGGTGCCGGTCCACCGCCTCGCGGGCGATGAAGAGATGCATGACCTCGCTGGAGCCCTCGAAGATCCGGTTGATCCGGAAGTCCCGGAGCATCCGCTCCACCGGCACGCCGGGCTCGCCCCGGGAGCGCAGGGAGTCGGCGGTCTCGTACCCCCGGCCGCCGCGGATCTGCATGGCGTCGTCGATGAGGTCCCAGCCCCGCTCGGTGTTGAAGAGCTTGGCGGCGGCGGCCTCGAGGCGGATGTCGAACTCCTCGCTGTCCGTCATGATGCCGGTCAGCTCGGCGATGGCGTCCATGGCGAAGCCGTCGGCCGCCATGTCGGTGAGCATGTGGCTCACCGCCTCGTGCTCGCCGATGGGCTTGCCCCACTGGACCCGCTCCTTCGCCCACTTCCGGCAGATCTCCAGCGCCTGCCGGGCGGTGCCCGCGGCGGCGGCGGGGATGGTCAGCCGGCCCGTGTTCAGGGTCACCAGCGCCAGCTTCAGCCCGCGGCCCTCCTCCCAGAGGAGGTTCTCGGCGGGCACCCGGACGTCGTCGAAGCGGACGATGCCGTTCTCCAGCGCCTTCAGCCCCATGAACTCGAGGCGGTGGCTGACGTCCACGCCCTCCCAGTCGGCCTCGACGATGAAGGCGGAGATCTTCCCGGTGTCGGCGTGGCGGGCCATGACGACGAGGATGTCGGCCACCGTCCCGTTGGTGGTCCACAGCTTCTCGCCGTTGAGGATGAAGTCGCCGTCCTCGGTGCGCTCGACCGAGCTCTCGAGGCCGGCGGGGTCGGAGCCCACCTGGGGCTCGGTCAGCGCGAAGGCTGAGATCTCGCCCTTCGCCACCCGGGGCAGGTACTTCTCCTTCTGCTCCTCCGTGCCGAAGAGCTTCAGCGGCTGCGGGACCCCGATGGACTGGTGGGCGGACAGCAGGGCCACCAGGTTGCCGTCGGAGCTCCCCACCACCGACATGATGGCGGCGTACTCGCTCTGGTTGAAGCCCATCCCGTCGTACTTCTCCGAGATCTTCAGCCCGAAGGCCCCCATCTCCCGCAGGCGGTCGATCACCCGCTCGGGGATCTTCCCCTCGCGGTCGATGCGGTCGGGGTCCACCTCCTCGCGGAGGAAGGTCCGCATCTCGTCCATGTACGCCCGGGCCCGATCGCTGATGTAGTCGTCGGGGTCGGGGTACGGGTGGAGGAGGTCGAGGCGGAAGTCCCCGAGGTAGAGGTCCCGCAGGAAGGAGGCTCCGCCCCACTCGGCCTCCCGGGCCCCCTCGGCGACCTCGCGGGAGCGTTGCTCGCTCGACCTGTCGGGGGACGACTGCGTACCGTCGCTGGTGTCGCTCATGGTCGGCTCCGGAAAGGATGCGCGTCGGGACGTGCGGGCCGCCGGGCCCGGGGGGCGGGCTCCGGAGGCTTCGTCACCGTG
>CAYZLN010000132.1:0-3604 GCA_964479295.1 uncultured Gemmatimonadota bacterium | reverse complement strand
GGGCGACGGCCCGGAAGTCGCGCCCCTCCACGTCGACCTGCCGGTTCAGCCGGCGCATGGTGCGGGTGTCGATGCGGCCCGCCAGGCGGCGGAGGGAGGCCCGCAGCGCCGGGTGCTCCTCCAGCGTCCCGCGCCGCACCACCGGCGCCGCCTCGTACGGGGGGAAGTAGCCCCGGTCGTCCTCGAGCAGCACCAGGTCGTAGGCCTCGATGCGTCCGTCGGTCGAGTTCCCGGCGATGACGTCGACCTTCTCCTCGGCCAGGGCCCGGTAGAGGAGCCCGAGCTCCATGGTCCGCGGCCCGCCCCGGAAGTCGAGGTCGTAGGTGTCGACGAGGCCGGGGAGCCCGTCCTCCCGCTCGACGAACTCGTAGCCCATCCCCGCCACCAGCTCGCCGGAGTGGGGGGCGAGGTCGGAGACGGTCTCCAGGCCGAGGGAGTCGGCGGTGGAGCGCCGCACCAGGATGGCGAAGGAGTTCTCGAACCCGAGCGGCTCCGTCCACTCCAGGTCCCAGCGCTCGCGGTAGGCCCGCCGGACCGTGTCGAGGACCGCCTCCGGGTCGTGCAGGGCCTCCTTCTCCAGGATCGCGGTCATCGCCGTGCCCGTGTACTCGACGTAGAGGTCCAGCTCGCCGGCGGTGAGCGCCTCGTGGCAGACGAAGGTCCCCCCCAGGTGGAGGCGCCTCTCGGCCTCCAGGCCGGTGGTGCGCTCGATCCAGGTCGCCACCAGCTCGCCCAGCAGGTCCTGCTCGGTGAAGAACTTCGACCCCACCGTCACCGCCTCCCCGCCGCCGCAGCCCGTCGCGAGGACGAGGAGGAGGACGACGAGCACGGGGACGGCGGGGGAGGGGGAGCGGGCGGGGCCGGAGACGGTCGTGGGGCTCGACACGAGTGGGGACGCGGGTGGCTTCATGGGCGACGGGGGCCGGCTACGGCGGCCTAGGGTACGCCCGAGCCGGGCTCCGGTAAAGAGGAGGCCGCGGGTCCCGGGCCTCCCTCTGGGAATTGGCACCGCGGACCGGGCCGGCGGGGGAGGCGCCCCGCGCGGACCCGAAACGGCCGTGCCCGGCGGGTCGTGTCGTAAGAGACGCGAAAGTGTATGTACGCGTCGGTACTTGCACACAAGAACGTCCTCCCCATATCCTTGTCGACGTTGCCCACATCCTTTTCACGAAAGGGAGGTCGACATGCGGAAACCAGCGCTCTCGACAGACCCGTGGATCGTCGCGGCCGGAATTCTCGCCCTCCTCCTCGCCGTTCCGGGGCCGGCCGCGGCGTCGGCCGCCGCGGGGTCGTCGGCCCTCGGCGGCTCGGCGTCGATGTCGGACCCGTGCCCCAAGACGATCCAGATGGACGGCCGGACCGCGTACCTCGGTGGGTACGTCTGCGGCTCCGTGACGCTGGGGTTCGGCGGCCACTTCGGCCCCTTCAGCGTCGGCTTCTCGGTGGGCCACTGCACCGGGTGCGAGTGCAGCTACGTGTGGGACATGTCGGTGGGCATGCAGTTCACGCGCACCTCGGCCGCGGAGTGCGGCTGGGGCGGGGCTGGCGGCGGCGGATCCGACGGGCCGGGGAAGCTCGATTCGGACAGCGGGGAGACCGGTGGATGCGTCTGGGGGAGGGACTACATCGGCTGGGAGCCCCGCGGATGCTGAAGCTCGCCTCGCGCCGTCGTCTCCACGTCCTCGTCGCGGGGGGCCTGGCCCTCTGCGGCGGGGTCGTCGCGTCGTGCGCCGACGGGCCGTCGAGGGGGGTGCTGGTCCTGAGGCCCGACTCGGCGGTGGCGACGTACCCGGACCCGAGTTCCGAGCTCTCCCTGAGCGTGGGTCGGCTCTCGGCCGTCGCCGTGGCCGACGGCGAGATCTACGCGGCCGACCAGCTCGCCGGACGGGTGTACCGGTTCGCCGAGGAGACCGGGTTCCTGAACACCCTGGGCCGCAAGGGTGAGGGGCCGGGTGAGCTCCAGCGTCCCTCGGAGGTGGAGGTCGGGCCGGCGGGCGACGTCTGGGTCGCCGACCCCCCGGCCGGCCGGGTCACCCGGTTCCGGCCGGGGGGCGACCTCGTCTCCACACGTCGTGCTCCCTTCGGCGGCATGGACTTCGGGCTCCTCCCCGACGACCGTATGATCGTCCCCAGCCCCACGGAGGGGAGCCTGCTGGCCGTCGTCGGGCCCGACGACGGGATCACCGAGCTGGCGGCGGGACCGGAGAGCCCCGGAGCCCTGGCGTCGCTGGAGCCGGAGGAGCGGTTCGGGTTCATGGCCACCTTTCTGGAGTCCGATCCCGGCACGGGAGAGGTTCGGTTCCTGGTGAACCGCGACGACTACAGCCTGTGGTCGCTGGACGTGGACGAGAGGGCCGGCGCGATCGCGTCGCCGACGGCGCTGCCGGTGCCGGGCTGGCTGGAGGAGGCCCTGGCCTCCGAGAGACGGGCCCAGGAGGAGGGCCTCCGGGAAGCCCGTCTCGAGTTCATCCCGTTCAACGACATGGACATGACCCCGTCCGGGCTCTGGCTGACCACGGGCCCCGTGGCGGCCGTGGGCGTGCTCCTCCCGGCCGAGCCCGGGGAGCGACCGGTCCTCGTCCGTCCGGCGGCCGAGGACGACCGGTTCGAGGGGATGCTGCACGCCACGCTGGCGAGCGACAGGCTGTACGCGGTCTACGCGACCCGCGTCCGCGTCTTCGCCCTCGACGACGTGGGCGTGCGGCGGGAGCCCGGGCTTCAGTGAGCACCCTCCGGCGCGACACCTGGGTCGTGGAGGGAGCTCTCCTGTGCCTGGCGGGGTTCGCGCTCAGTCGTCTCCTCCCCATCCTGCCGTCCCGTCCGGGGACGCTGACGACGTGGATCGCTCCCTCCGCGCATCTCGGGGCGATGGCCGTCCTCGTCGCGGGAGTCAGCTTCCGGGAGGGGCGCGCCGGTGCGCGGGCGAGATGGCGGGCCCTGGGCCTCAGCCCCCGGTGGGTCGAGGTGCGGGAAGCCCTCGTGGCGGGCGTCGCCGGCCTCGCCGTGTTGGGCCTCGTGGAGTGGGCCGCGCGGTCCTTCGCAGGGGTCGAGATCGGTCCGCCCGGCGTTGCGACGGAGGGACAGGTCGCGCCGGCCCTGAAGGCGATCCGGGAGCACCCTTGGCTGGCCGTCGCGCTGGTCTCGACGGCGGGCGTGGTCGAGGAGGTCGTCTACCGGGGCTGGGGGCTGCTCCTGGTCCGCCGGGCCCGGCCGTCGCTCACCTTGCCGGCGTTGGCCGGCAGCAGCCTGCTGTTCGGGGCCGCGCACATCTTCGTGTCCGTGGGCGGCTTCCTGCACTACTCGCTGCTGGGGCTGGTCTTCGGCTTCGTCGCCCTGGTGTCGGGGAGCCTCGTGCCCGGCGCGCTGCTCCACGGCGCCATGAACGCCGCCGTCGCGGCCATCGTCGCGTGGGGAGCGGGCTGACGTGGGAGCGGTCGCCCCGTCGGGCCTCGCGCGAAGCCGGGGGTCGCGGGCCGCCCGACGGTCCCGGCCCGGCCCCGGGGGCGCCGTCGGCCGGGAGGGCCGGCGGCCGTCCGCCTCAGCCCGCTCCGTCCGGGCCCGGCTCCACCTTCCAGCGGGAGAACCGGCGCTCGAGCCGGCCCAG
>CAYZLN010000131.1:1676-5692 GCA_964479295.1 uncultured Gemmatimonadota bacterium | reverse complement strand
TGAGCGGCCGGGACCTGATGGAGCTGGGCGTCGAGGAGGGCCCGGCGGTGGGGCTTCTGCTGGACGAGCTCCACGCGCAGGCGCTGGAGAACCCCGACCTGAACCACCGCGAGGAGCTCCTCGAGCTGGCCGAGGAGCTGCTGGAGACGGGCGTGCTCGACGCGGTGGGCGACACGGCGGACCTCCCGTCCGACGGGCCCGACCTCGAGCTGATCGACGGGGATGCCTGAGGAGCCGAGCCTCTTCGGGCCCGACGACCGGCCGGCCCGCGGCGACGGGGATCCTTTCGGCGCCGACGACGCCGACGCCCCCCTCGCCGCCCGCATGCGGGCCCGGACCCTCGACGAGTTCGTGGGCCAGGAGGAGGTGCTCGAGAGCGGGCTCCGCGAGCTGATCCGCCAGGACCGGGTGCCCAGCCTCGTCTTCTGGGGCCCGCCCGGCTGCGGGAAGACCACCCTGGCCGGGATCATCGCCCGGGAGACCGACGCCGCCTTCGAGCCCTTCAGCGCCGTCACCGAGGGGATCGGCCGCGTCCGGGAGCTCATCGAGCAGGCCGAGGAGCGGAAGCGGGCGACGGGCCGGGAGACGATCCTCTTCGTCGACGAGCTCCACCGATTCAACAAGGCCCAGCAGGACGCCTTCCTGCCCCACGTCGAGGCCGGCACGGTGACGCTCATCGGCGCCACCACCGAGAACCCGAGCTTCGAGGTCGTGGGCCCGCTGCTGAGCCGCTCCCGCGTCTTCGTCCTCGAGCCTCTGGAGCCGGAGGACGTGGAGGCGCTCTGCCGGCGGGCGCTGGAGGACGAGGAGCGGGGGCTGGGCGGCCGGGGCCTGGAGGCCGACGACGACGCGCTGGGCCACCTGGCCCGCGAGGCCGACGGCGACGCGCGGCGGGCGCTCAACGCCCTGGAGACGGCGGCCGAGCTGGCCGACGACGGCCGGATCGGGGTGGAGGAGGTCGAGAAGGCGCTCCAGAAGCGCTTCGCCCGCTACGACAAGTCGGGCGAGGAGCACTACAACCTGATCTCGGCGCTCCACAAGGCGGTCCGGGGCTCCGATCCGGACGGGGCGCTCTACTGGCTGGCCCGGATGCTGGAGGGCGGCGAGGACCCGATGTACATCGCCCGGCGGCTGGTGCGGATGGCCAGCGAGGACATCGGCCTGGCCGACCCGAACGCCCTCCGCGTGGCGGTCTCGGCCCGGGACGCCTACCACTTCGTCGGCTCCCCCGAGGGGGACCTGGCGCTGGCCCAGGCCGCCGTCTACCTGGCGGTGGCCCCCAAGTCGAACCGGATCTACGAGGCCTTCGGACAGGCCCGGGCGGCGGCCCGGGAGACGCCGGCCGAGCCGGTGCCGCTCCACATCCGCAACGCCCCCACCGACCTCATGGAGGACCTGGGCTACGGGGAGGACTACCGCTACGACCACGACCACGAGGACGCCGTCGCCCCCCAGACATATCTGCCGGAGCCGCTGGAGGACCGGACGTTCTACCGGCCCGTCGACCGGGGGACGGAGAAGCGGATCCGCCGGCGCCTCGAGGAGATCCGGGAGCTGCGGTCGTCGGGCCGGACGGGCGGCGGGGCCGACGGCCCGGGCGAGGGCCGGGGCGGGGCGCCGGAGGCCGGAGAGCCCGAGGGGGCCGGCGCGGAGGAGTAGCGCGCGGGCACGCCGGTGGCGCGAACCCGACGTTTCGGGCGGTCCCACCGCCGCAGCGCCGTGCGGCCGCCGGCCGCCCCGACGGCGCGGACCCCGGGGGCCCGGCTCCGTGTATCAGCACGGCGAATACGGCACCCGCGGAGAGCGCGAACCGGGACGGGAGGTCCGACCGCCGTTACATGTTCAACGTAGAGGTCGAGGAGACGCCCGAGCGGGCCATCCTGGTGGGGGCGCCGCCGCTGGAGCGTCCCGAGAACCGGGTGGACGAGCACTTGGAGGAGCTCACCAGGCTGGCCAACACCGCGGGGGCCGAGGTCCTCGGGGCGGTGGTGCAGCGCCTGGAGTCGCCCCGGCCCGCCACCTACATCGGCACCGGCAAGGTCGAGCAGGTGCGCGAGCTCGCCGAGCAGCGGGGCGCCTCCCTGATCCTCTTCGACGAGGACCTCACCCCGGCCCAGGGCACCGAGCTGGAGGACCGGCTCGGCATCCGGGTGATGGACCGGACCGAGCTGATCCTCGACATCTTCGCCCTCCGGGCCCAGACCGCCGAGGCCAAGCTCCAGGTCGAGCTGGCCCAGCTCCAGTACCTGCGCCCCCGGCTGAAGCGCATGTGGACCCACCTGGCGCGTCAGGCCGGCGGCATCGGCGCCCGGGGCCCCGGCGAGCAGCAGATCGAGACCGACCGCCGCCTCATCGACGAGCGGATCTCGCTGCTCCGCGACCGGCTCGAGGACGTGGCGGCCTCGCGCACCACCCAGCGGCGGGGCCGGGAGGGCGAGTTCTGCGCCGCCCTCGTCGGCTACACGAACGCCGGGAAGTCGTCGATCCTGGCGTCGCTCTCCGGGGACGACCTCTTCGTCGAGGACCGCCTCTTCGCCACCCTCGACTCCGCCACCCGGAAGGTGGACCTGGGGGAGGGCTACGACGCCCTGCTCACCGACACCGTGGGCTTCATCCGGAAGCTCCCCCACCACCTGGTGGCGTCGTTCCGCGCCACCCTCGAGGAGGTGGAGCACGCCGACCTCCTCCTGCACGTCGTCGACGCTTCGGCGCCCAACTGGGAGCGGCAGGCCGAGACGGTGCACGAGGTGGTGGACGACCTGGACGACGCCCCCGACGACGTGATCCTCGTCTTCCACAAGGTGGACCGCCTCACGGCCTCCGAGCGCCGGACGCTGGAGGAGCGGAGCGAGGCCCTCTTCGGGCCCCGCGTCCTCACCACCGTCCGGGAGGAGGGGGGGATGGACCCGCTCCGGGAGGCGGTGCGGGACCACATCCGGTCCCGGCTGCCGACGGTGCGGATCGTGGTGCCGGTCGAGGACGGCAAGACCCTGGCCGAGGCGTACGAGACCGGCGAGGTCCTGACCCGGGAGCAGAACGGCACCGAGATCACGATCACCGCCCGGGTGCCCGAGCGGGTCGTCGGCCTCTGGGAGAGTCGGACCGGCCCGAGGGTCGACCGCCAGGACGCGGCCTGAGCGGGGCGGTGGACCGCCCGGCCGACGGACGGGCGTGAGCGGCGAGGACCGTCCCGGGCCGCCCGACGAGGGGGGGAGGGGGAGCGACCCCGGCGAGGAGCGGGCCGGCCGGATCGCTGTGATCGGACCGGGCCGCGTGGGCCTGTCGCTGGCCGCCGCCCTCTCCGATGCGGGCCGGCCGGTGACGGTCGTCGGCCGACGGCCGGGGCGGCCGGGCTTCCTCGAGGGGTACCCGGACGTGCGCTACCGCTCCGACGTCCCGACGCCGCACTCGTCCGCCGTCGACGGCGCGAGTCCCCGGCGCCGGGACGCGCCCTCCACGCTCGTCTTCTGCGTCCCCGACGACGCCCTCCCCGACGCCGCCTCCGACTGGGCCCGGACCCTCGCCCCGGGCGCGCCGCGCACCGATTCGGGCGACGAGCCCCCCGGCAGGGCCGCGAGCCCGGCGGGCGACCGGGGCGGGGAGACGGCCGGCGTCGCCCTCCACACCAGCGGCGTCCACGGCGCCGACGTGCTGTCCTCCCTGCGGGAGGCCGGCCGGCCGGTGGCGGCGTGGCATCCCCTGACCGCGCTCGCCGCCCCCCGGGCCGACGCCTTCCGGGGCGTCACCTTCACCGTCGAGGGCGACGGGGCCGCCGCCCGCCGGGCCCGCGTCCTCGCGGAGGCCGTGGGGGGTCGCGCGAAGGGGCTGGAGCCCTCGGCGCACGCCCGGTACCATGCGGCCGCGGTCTTCGCGTCGAACCATCTCGTGGCGTGCCTCTCGGTCGCGGCCCGCGAGCTGGCGGCGGCCACGGGAGGCGAGGGCTCGCTGGACGACCTGCTGCCGCTGGCCCGGGCCGCCGTGGAGAACCTCTCGGGGACGGAGCTCGCCGAGGGGGC
>CAYZLN010000131.1:0-1576 GCA_964479295.1 uncultured Gemmatimonadota bacterium | reverse complement strand
GAGGCCCGGCAGACCGACGAGCCCGACCCCGTCCGGGCCGCCGTCCTGGCGGAGCTGGGCGGGGCCGACGGCATCGTGGTCCATCTCCGCCTCGACCGCCGACACGTCCAGGAGCGGGACGTCGAGCTGCTGCTCGAGACCCTCCGGACCCCCCTCAACCTGGAGCTGGCCGCCGAGGACGAGGTCCTCTCGCTGGCCGAGGCGTGGACGCCGTCCCAGGCCACCCTGGTGCCGGAGCGCCGACAGGAGGTGACCACCGAGGGCGGGCTGGACCTCGAGTCGGCCGGCCGCGGCCGGATCGGCGACGCCGTCGCCCGGCTCCGGGAGGCGGAGATCCGCACGGCCCTCTTCATCGACCCCGACGAGTCGGCCGTCGAGGCGGCGGCCGAGCTCGGGGCCGACGCCGTGGAGCTCCACACGGGGGAGTACGCCAACGCGGCCGGCCCCGGCGACCGCCGGGAGCAGGTCGAGCGGCTCCGGCGGGCCGCCCGGTCGACGCGGGAGGCGGGCCTGGACGTCCACGCCGGCCACGGCCTCACCTACGAGAACGTGGGGCCGGTGGCGGCGATCGCGGACTGCGAAGAGCTGAACATCGGCCACTCGGTGGTCAGCCGCTCCGTCTTCCAGGGGATGGAGGAGGCGGTGCGGGAGATGAAGGCGATCCTGCGGCGGGCCCGCGCGTGAAGCGACGCTGGCAGACCCTCCTCGGGATCGCCATCACCGTGGGCCTGCTGTGGTGGGTCCTGAGGGACGTGCCTCTCTCCGAGGTGTGGGCCCACGCCCGGGCGGCCGACCGCGGATGGCTGCTGGTGGCGGTGGTCACGGCCACCCTGTCCTTCGTCCCCCGGGCGATGCGGTGGCACGTGCTCCTGCTGCCCGTCCACGACCACACCCGGTTCACGACCCGCTTCGAGGCCGTCTGCATCGGCGCGATGGCCAACAACGTGCTCCCGGTCCGGCTGGGGGAGTTCGCCCGGGCGTACTCCTTCTCCCGGATGGAGCCGGTGGGGGCCGGGGCCGCCTTCGGGTCGCTGGTGGTCGAGCGGATCTTCGACGGCCTCGTGCTGGCCGGGTTCCTGGCCGGGACCCTCGCGTTGCCGGGCTCTCCGGTGACCGGGGAGGGCGCCGACGCGGTGATGGTCCGGCGGGTGGCCGGGGGCGCCGCCCTGTTCTTCGGGGCCGTGGCTGTGGCGGTCTGGCTGCTCGCCCGGTACCCGGAGAAGGTCCTGCGGCTCTTCGAGCACACGGTGGGCCGCGTCCTCCCGCCCCACCTCACCGACCGGAGCGTCGAGATCCTGGCGTCCTTCGTGGAGGGACTCGGCGCCCTCCACCGTCCCCTCGTCTTCCTGCGGACCGTCCTCTGGACGGTGGCGGTCTGGGTGGTGTCCGGGATCTCCCTCTGGTTCGGGCTGCTCGCCTTCGACATCACGGAGCCCGGCGCCGTCGGCGGGGTCTTCCTCCAGGCCCTCATCGGCTTCGCGGTGGCGATCCCGTCGAGCCCCGGGTTCTTCGGGCCCTTCGAGGCGGCGGCCCGCGTCGGGCTCGGGTTCTACGGCGTCGGGAGCGCCCAGGCGGT
>CAYZLN010000130.1:4661-5746 GCA_964479295.1 uncultured Gemmatimonadota bacterium | reverse complement strand
CGGGGATCACGGTGTCGACGCTCCACGAGGCCCGGGTCTTCGCCGACGCCGGGTTCGACGACCTCATCTGGGCCTTCCCCGTGGTCCCCGGCCGGGTCGGGGAGGCCGCGGAGGTGGCCGACCGGGCCCGGCTCGG
Organism: uncultured Gemmatimonadota bacterium; assembly: GCA_964479295.1. Classification (GTDB taxonomy): domain Bacteria; phylum Gemmatimonadota; class Gemmatimonadetes; order Palauibacterales; family Palauibacteraceae; genus CAYVFM01. The sequence goes on along the minus strand of CAYZLN010000130.1, from coordinate 5,610 downwards.
CCTCGTGGTGGACGGACCCGAGGCGGTGGAGCTCCTGGAGGAGGCGGGGCGTCCCTTCCCGGTGTGGGTGGCGGTGGACTGCGGCGGCGGCCGCGAGGGGCTCCGCCCCGACGACCCGGCGCTGGTGGAGACGGCCCGGGCCGTGGCGGGCTCGGGGACGTTGACCCTCGACGGCCTGCTCACCCATTCCGGCCAGGCGTACCGGGCCGAGGGCCCCGAGGGGCTGGCCGCGGCCGCCGAGGAGGAGCGGTCGGCCATGGTCGCGGCGGCCGGCCGGGTCCGGGACGCCGGCGTCCCGGTGCCGGCGGTGAGCGTCGGCTCAACGCCGGCCATGTCGAGGGCCCGCGACCTCGAGGGCGTCGACGAGGCCCGCCCGGGCAACTACGCGTTCCACGACCGCACCCAGCTCGAGCTCGGGGCCTGCGGCGTGGAGGACGTGGCGCTCACCGTGCTGGCCACGGTGATCTCGAGCCGCCCGGACGCCGGCCACGCGGTGGTGGACGCCGGCGCCCTGGCCCTCTCCGTCGACCCGGGCCCGGAGGACCCGGCGTCCCCGCCCCACATGGGCGCCGTCTTCCGGGACTACGGGGCCGGAGAGCTGCACGACGACCTGCGGCTCGTGTCGCTGAGCCAGGAGCACGGAGTCCTGAGCCGCCCCCTGCCCTGGGGCGAGCGCGTGCGGATCCTGCCGAACCACGCGTGCCTGACGGCCGCCTGCTTCGACCGCTACCACGTGGTGCGGGGCGGGGAGGTCGTCGACGTGTGGGAGATCCACCGGGGGCGGTCGTAAGGCATCCCGGGCGGCTATCGGCGGACGCCCCGTCCATCTCCACGGGCCGGAGGGCGGCGCCTGCCGCCCCCCGGAGCGACGCACACGCTTTGGGGCTCGTGCCTCCTCGGAGCCTGCGGCTCCTGCGGGGTCACTCGCCCGTCGCGTGAACGGTCGCGC
>CAYZLN010000130.1:0-4561 GCA_964479295.1 uncultured Gemmatimonadota bacterium | reverse complement strand
CCTCGGAGCCTGCGGCTCCTGCGGGGTCACTCGCCCGTCGCGTGAACGGTCGCGCCGGGAGGGGACGCCCGCCTCAGGACCCGGATTCCACCCGCAGACCGCCCCCGGCCGATCGCTGTGAGGAGACTCGGGCGGCGCTGAGCTTTCGCCTGCCCCGCTACGTCTCCAGGGCCTCCAGCTTCCGGCGGGCATAGCGGTAGGGGAAGGCCACGGCGGGGACGCAGACGGCGGCGGTGAACGCCACGGTCAGGGCCATCTCGGCGGCGTACGGGTCCCGGCTCTCCCGCCACGGGAGCCCGCTGGCGAGCCATTCGCCCAGGATCCAGAACTGACCTCCGACGACCAGCCCCAGGGTCGCCAGCGCCCCCAGCATGAAGAGGAGCCCCCCGAGGGAGGTGGGGATCTGGGCGGCGTTCTCGGTCTCGAACTTCGGGTACGCCACGCCCCAGGCCATCGCCTGCGCGGTGAAGGCGAGGGTCAGCCCCAGGATGGTGAGCAGGGAGAGGCCCGTGATGGCCGATCCCAGGCCGAGCCCCAGGCTCGTCAGCAGGGTCAGCAGGAGCGCGAGGACGAGCAGCGGCACCGCCCCCGCCCAGAACTTCGACCACAGGAGCGTCGACGCCGGGAGCGGCGACGACTGCAGCAGCCACAGGGTGCGGCCCTCCAGGCTCACCGACGGGAAGACGAACCGGGCCGCCACGGCCGCCAGGACGAAGCCGGCCAGGGCCACGTTGAGGAAGGCGACCATCGAGACCAGGAAGGCGCCGATGGCCTCGTTCGACTCCAGCGGCAGGACCCGGATGTTGTACACGTACACGACCACCAGCACGCCCAGGACGATGAGCTGCGACCACTGCGTGGCGTCCCGGAAGAACGACCGGGCGTCCTTGAGGATCATCTCCCGCCGTCGCAGCTCCATCGGCTCGAGGACCCGCTCGACCAGCGCCCAGACCCCGCCGTAGCGCACCCGCTTCTGCGTGCCCTCCTGGGCCCGTGTGAAGCACTCGTCGAAGAAGCGCGCATGGAGGGCCGCCCCCACGACCACGACGCCCGCCGCGGTGGTCCAGAGCAGGAGCAGGTAGAAGGGGTCGAGGCCGTCCTGGAGCTGGCCCATGAGCGCCTGCGCGCTCCACTCCGACGGGAACCACGCCAGCGTGGGCGCCCGCAGGAGGTCCAGGAAGTCCACGAGGTTCCGGAAGCTCTCGGGGTCGACCAGCCGCTCGGGCTGGAGCACCCGGAGCGCCAGGACGATCACGGCCACGCCCCCCGCCGCCACCACCCCGAGGATGTCGCGCGTCCGCCGCGCGGGGAAGACGCGCACCAGCATCAGCGTGATGGCGCTCCCGGCCGCGGCCGGGATGACGAGGAGGGGGACCATCGCCACCAGGGCCAGACCGTAGAAGGCCGGCCCCGCCGAGTAGACCGTGCCGTAGGCCGCCAGCACCGGGATCAGCAGCAGCGCCACCATCCACGACGAGTTCACGGCCGTCTCGGTCAGGCGCGCGCCGTACACGTCGAGCCAGTCGACGGGCGCGGACCGGATCCCCGCCAGATCGCGGGAGAGGAAGAAGCTCGAGAGCGCGGCGATGAGGTTCGAGAGGAGAAGGATCCCCAGCAGGATCATCAGCCCGAAGCCGAGGAGCTTCGACGACAGCAGCGCGCCGACCTCGGGCGTGGTCCGGAGGGCCCGCAGCAGCCGGGTGAGCGCCAGGTAGATGAGTGGAAGCACCAGGGCCCCCACGGCCGCCACGAGGGCTATCCGCCCCACCCGCCCCTCCTCAGCGCCCCGGGCGGAGAGGAGCTTGGGACGGAGGAGCCACAGGAGCCCCCCTCCGCGGCGGGACGGTCCCCCGGTGTCGATCTCCGGGGCGGGGAACGCCCCGGCGTCGCCCCCCGGACTCATCCGACGTCGCCCAGGGCCCGGGCGATCCTCCTCTCCTCGGCCCCGCCCACGAGCTTCAGGAAGACCGCCTCGAGGCGGCCCTGCTCGAGGGCGGCCTGCTCCCTGAGCTCGTCCATGGTCCCGGAGGTGAGGAGCCTCCCCTCCTGGATGACGGTGAGGCGGTCGGCGAGGGCCTCGGCGAACTCGAGGGTGTGGGTGGAGACGAGCACGGTTCCGCCTCGGTCCGCGAACCCCCGGAGCATCTGCTTCATGAGCCGGGCGGAGGACGGATCGAGGCCCACCATCGGCTCGTCGATCACCAGCACCGAGGGCCGGTGGACGAGCGCCGAGGAGACGATCAGCTTCTGGCGCATGCCGTGGCTGTAGGACTCCACGAGCTGGTCGCGCCACGGCGCCAGGTCCCAGAGCTCGAGCAGCTCGTCGATCCGCTCCTCGACCTCCGGCCCCCGCTGGCCGTACAGCCCGGCGACGAACCGGAGGAGCTCCGCCCCCGTGAGCTTCTCGTACACGAACGGCCGGTCCGGCACGAAGCCCAGGTGGGCCTTCGCCTCGTGGGGCTCGGCCGTCACGTCGTGGCCGTCCACAAGCACCCGGCCGGCGTCGGGCTCGAGGATCCCCACGATCATCCGGAGGGTCGTGGTCTTCCCCGCGCCGTTGGGGCCCAGGAGCCCGTAGATCCGTCCGGCCGGGATCTCCAGGTCGAGCCCGTCCACGGCCGTGAAGTCGCCGTAGCGCTTGGTCAGCCCCTGGAGCTCGATCACGGGTCGCCTCCCGGCGTCGGCTGAGGGGCGGAGGAGAGAGTGTCGGGCGCGGCGTCCTGCTCCGACGGGATGCCGCTGCCGAAGTAGGCGAGCTCGAACGACGTCCGCTCCAGGCGGAGCCCGACGCCGGTGGCCAGCTCGAGGTAGCGGCCGTCCTCGTCCACCCACGCCTCCACGCTCGTGCCCCCCAGCTCACGCTCGATCCTCCACGCCAGGACGGTGTCGCGGCCCACGACCCGCCACTCCCGGGTCTCGGGGTCGCGCTCCATGCTGTCCGGGAAGGTCCGGATGTCGCGCTCGAGGATCTCCACGCTCCTCCGCTGCACCTCCATGCTCACCGGGTCGAGGGTCGCGATCTGGTACCGGTCCCCCACGGCGCTCCCGCCCTCGGCGGCGATGCGGAGCGGCAGCGTCGTCCCCAGCATCACCGACCCCTCCAGCGGCACGGTGTGGGAGGTGGTCTCGCCGCCGCGGTCCACCTCGAGCTCCAGGAGGGTGTCGCCGGCCACCCGGCCCCGGGCGCTCAGCCCTCCCAGGAGCCCGTCCGTGTCCACGCTGAACTCCTCCAGGCCCAGGGCCGGCCCCAGCCGTGCCCGGGTCCGGACCTCCGAGATCCCCTCGAGGCCCAGGCCGCTCCCCATCCCGCTCAGGTCCACCTGGATCCGGTCGTTCACGACGAACCCGCTTCCCGAGGGGAGCGTGTCGATCTGGCTCTGGGCCCACCCCGTGTGTCGGTCGCCCTGGTAGACGGCGTAGTACGCCACCCCCGGTGGAAGGGTGCGGGCCGCCGCCGCGAGCTGCTCGGCCTCGGGGTCGAGATAGAGACGCGCCGCGTACCATCCGAGCGTCGCGATCCAGACGCCGACGACCACGAACCCTATGATCTTCCGTTTCGACATGCGGGGCAGGTTAGGCGTGACGACCGTCGACGCAACCGACGACGGTCCGCGACTTGCACCGGGGAGGCGGGTCGAGGCGGTCCACACCGCTCGATCCTGTCCGACGGGGGAGCGCCATGGCCATCGTCCTGGACGAGACCTTCACCGTGGGCTCCGGGCCCGACGAGGCGTGGAGCTTCTTCACGGACCCCGCCCGGGTCTTCCCCTGCATCCCCTCGGCCCGCCTCGTCCGCCGGGTGAGCGACCGGGTCTTCGAGGGCGAGCTCGGATTCCGGCTGGGTCCCTTCGGGGCCAAGTTCCGGGGCGAGATGGAGTACGACGAGCTCGAGCGGGACGAGCGCCGCATCCGGCTCGCGGGGGACGCCGAGGACACCCGTCGGGACGCCCGGGCTCGCCTCGTCATGGACAGCCGGCTGACCGGCGGCGACGACGGCACGACGGAGGTCGACGTCCACCAGGAGATCACGCTCTCCGGGAGCGTCTCCCACCTGGCCGAGAGCGCGCTCGCCCGCAACATGGCCGACATGCTCTTCGGCCGCTTCGTGAGCTGCGTCCAGGACGAGCTCGGGGACTGAGCCCACACGGGCGAAGCCCCGAGGAGGCACGAGCCCGGAGCCAAACCCGCCGCGCCGCCCGCCCCCGCCGCAGAGGCGGCCCCGCGTCCGTCGGAGGAGGGCACGGAAAGCGCGCTGACGGCGGCCGACGGGAGGGAGGGCGTCCGCCCCCGTCCCCCGGGACCGTTCACGCGACGGGTGGTGAGCCGCGGAGCGCGCGGCCCCGTCGACCGCGACCGTTCACGCGACGGTGGAGTGACCCCGCAGGAGCCGCAGGCTCCGAGGAGGCACGCAGCCTAAAGCGTGCGTGTCGCGGCGGCGGGGTCGCCGCCCGCGGCGCGAATTGCGTGTCTCCGGGGGACGGGGGCGGACGTCCGACCGAGCGAACCTACCCGTCCGACCGAAGCTCCCGGATCTCCTCCGTCAGCCGCGGGACCACGTCGA
>CAYZLN010000129.1:1182-5750 GCA_964479295.1 uncultured Gemmatimonadota bacterium | reverse complement strand
GCGGCGCCAGCATCCCCGACGTGATCGAGCAGTCGCGGCCCGAGCTCGACTTCACGCTCCGGCAGCGGCTGACCCCGACGATCGACCTGAAGCTCGAGGCCGAGAACCTCCTCGACGCGGCCCACGAGTGGACCCAGTCGGCCAACGGCATCACGCGCGTCCAGCGGCGCTACCACGAGGGGAGGACCTTCTCGGCGAGCCTCAGCGTCGGCCGCTGATCGCGGCCGCGCGGCCTTCGTCCCCCGGCTCGGGGCGGACCCCGGCCGGACGCGATCCGGCCCGTCCCGACGGGCCCGGTTCCGACGACAGCATCGGCGGGAGCGCCCCGCCGGATCCATCGACGACCGACCCTGTGAACCATGAACCGAAGCGAGGATGAAAATGACCCTGCGATCTAGGACGAGCAGCGTTCTCACCGCGGCGCTGGCCTGCCTGGTGGCCCTCGCCGCCTGCAGCGACAGCACCGACCCGATCGGGCCCGGAAACGGCGGCAACGGCAACGGAGGCAACGGCGGGTCCTCCGCCCCCGACTTCCGGAACCAGCTCGCCGACGTCATGCTCCCGGCCGAGGCGTTCAGCATCGGCAGCCAGTCGAGCCCGCCGAACCTGGTGGCGGACGGGATCCCCGACGGCTTCGAGTCCACGGACCCGACCGGCATCACCGAGGGACTGGTGACCGACGCCCAGGATCTCGTCTTCGCCGACTACCCGGGCGCAGTGGAGCCGGGGACGCCGGTGAGCGAGGCCTGGTACAGCGGCTGGACCGTCTGGTCCACCGACGGGAGCGACTCGCCCCCGGCCGCCGACTCGACCGACGCGAACGCGGTCGTCGTCCGGGACGACGTCCTGAGCGACCGCACCTTCTCGTCCGACAGCGTCTACCTCCTGGACGGCACGATCTTCGTCGGCGACGACTGCGGCCAGGACGGCGGGGTCGACGCGCCGTCCGCCTGCGGCGGCACGGCGGCCACGCTCACCATCGAGCCGGGGACCGTGATCCAGGGGCTGGAGCCCCCGCCGAGCGGCGACCGGGCGTCCACCCTCGTGGTCAGCCGGGGCTCGCGCCTCGTGGCGGACGCCACGGGCCAGGCGTGTGATCCGGGCGCCTCCTTCGCCGCCGGCAAGCCCGACGCGTCGGACGTCATCGTCATGACCAGCAACCAGCCCGCCGGCTCGCGCAGCCGCGGGGACTGGGGCGGCCTCGTGCTGAACGGCCAGGCGCCCATCAACACGGGCACCGAGGCCGACGGCGAGGGCGACTCGGGCCTCTTCGGAGGCTCCGACGAGCTGGACGACAGCGGCTGCCTCCGGGGCGTCCGCGTGGAGTTCGCCGGCGACAACGCCACGGCCCAGGACCAGCTCAACGGCATCGCCTTCCAGGGCACCGGCGCGGGGACGCTGGTGGACTTCGTCCAGGTCCACTACAACCAGGACGACGGCATCGAGCCCTTCGGCGGCACCACGTCGGTGACCCACGCCGTGATGACCGGGATCGGCGACGACAGCTTCGACGGCACCGACGGCTGGCAGGGCTTCTGGCAGTTCGGCATCGCCCAGCAGCGCGCCGACGACGCCGACAACGGGTTCGAGCTGAGCAACAACGGCGAGAGCCCCGACGCGTCGCCGCACACCTCCGGCGTGGTGGCGAACTTCACCCTCGTCGGCGCCGGGGTCGGCCTGGGCACCGGGGAGATCTCCGCGGAGGGCACGGAGAGCGACGTCGGCGTCCTCCTCCGCGAGGGCTCGAACTTCCGGATCTTCAACGTCGTCGCGACCGGGTTCGGCGCCTCGGGGTTCGACGTCGAGGGGGCCCAGACCGCCTCGAACGCGGACGAGCGGCTGAGCGGGACGACGGACCCGGCCAGCACCCTTCGGCTCGAGAGCTCGATCCTGTGGCAGAACGTGGTCGCCGACCCGGGCGACGGGGACGACAACTTCGCCGACGCCTCGGGCGACGGCTACACGCTCGAGGAGAACCGGGACTTCTTCCTCAGCGGGCAGGACGAGGAGTAGCCGGGTGAGGTCCGTGCTCACCGTGCTGGTCCTGGGGGCCGCGGTCGCGCTCGAGGTCGGGGCGCCGGCCGACACCGGCCCCCTCCGGCACGCCCGTCCGGGCGCCGAGGCCCTGGCGCGCTCCGTCCTCGACGGCCTCGAGGCCCGCGACCGGGAGGCCCTGGAGCGGCTTCTGATCACGCGCGAGGAGCACCGCGAGCTGCTGTGGGACGCGCTCCCGGAGAGCCGGACCTATCCCTTCGCCTACGTCCGACGGCTCACGGAGCGGTCCACGCGGGAGGCCCTCGGCCGGGCCCTGGCGCGCCACGGAGGCGACCGCCTGCAGCTCGTGGAGCTGAGCTTCCGGAGGGAGCGGGAGGTGTACGACCGCTTCACGCTCCACCGCGGGGCGGAGCTCATCGTCCGCCGTCCGGACACCGGAGAGGTCGGCGCTCTGGGGATCCTGGACGTCTTCGTCGAGTGGGAGGGAGGGAGGTGGAAGCTGATGGACTACGACGACTGAGCGGCCCGCCGCCGGGCGGGACGAGCGTCGCCGGCACCCGGCTCGCTCCACGCGGGTCGGGGCCCCCGGCTCGTGAACCCTCGGCGGAGTGCGCGGAGAGGACGGTCCGCCGCGCCTTGCGCGGCCCGGCCCGCGAACCGAAGTCTGTTGCGCCGGGGCGGCGGCCGCGGGCCGACGCCGGTCCGGGGCGGAACGGACCGGATCGCCGCCCGACCGCGCGGGGGAGCGAGCGCCGCGCCGGCGGATCCCATGGACGGTGAGGAGGCCGAGTGGCCGACGGAGGATCGCAGGGGAGCGCGTCAGCCGCGGGAGAGGAGGGGCCCGGTCCGGCGTCGGGGACGGACGGATCCGACGACATCGCCGCGTCCGCTGCCGGCGGGGACGGGCCGTCCGGCGCCTCCCGCTCCCGCCGGCGCCTCTGGGGCCTGGCGGCGGGGCTGGCCCTGCTGGGCCTGGGCGTCTTCGTCGCCGGGGACTTCCCCCAGCAGGGCGACCACTACGGCTTCTGGTCGATCGTGCCGCCGGTGGTGGCCCTGGTGCTGGCCTTCGCCCTCCGCGAGGTCATCTCGGCCCTCTTCATCGGGATCGTCCTGGGCGGGATCGTCACGGGCGAGCTGAACGTCGTCCAGGAGTTCCTGCTCCCCTCCATCGGGTCGGAGGACTTCGCCCTGATCCTCCTGGTGTACCTGTGGGCCCTGGGGGGGCTCATCGGCATGTGGACCCGCACGGGCGGCGCCCAGCGGTTCGCCGCGTGGGCGGCGGCCCGGCTGGTGCGGGGGCCGCGGACGGCGAAGTTCTTCGCCTGGCTCATGGGGCTGGTCTTCCACCAGGGCGGCACCGTCAGCACGGTGCTCACCGGCGCCACCGTGCGCCCGGTGGCCGACGAGAACCGGGTCTCCCACGAGGAGCTCTCCTACGTGGTCGACTCCACCGCCTCGCCGGCGGCGACGCTGATCCCCTTCAACGTCTGGCCGATCTACGTGGGAGGGCTGGTGGCGGGGACGGTCCCGGTCATCGCCGACCAGCAGCAGGCGGTCTCCTTCTTCTTCCGCTCGGTGCCGCTGAACTTCTACGCCATCTTCGCGATCGTCTTCACGCTGCTCTTCTCCTGGGACCGGCTGCCGTTCTTCCCGGGGAAGAAGATGAACGCGGCCCGCGAGCGGGCCCGGACCACGGGCGAGCTCGACCGGGAGGGCGCCGAGCCGCTGGCCGCCGAGGAGCTGGCCAAGGTGGAGGTGCCCGAGGACTACGACTCGGGCCTGATCGACTTCTTCCTGCCCATCGGGACGCTGCTGGGGATCGCGATCGTCCCCTACGTCTGGACGTTCTTCGTGCTGGGCCAGCGCGAGGACCCGCTGCTGCCCATCGCCGAGGCCTTCGTGGCCGCCCTGCTGATCGCGATGGTGACGGCGCTGGCGAAGGGGATGAAGCTCCAGGAGGTGATCGACGGCTTCGTCGACGGCTGCAAGGGCGTGACGATCGGGGCCCTGGTGCTGGCGCTGGCCGTGACGCTCAAGGAGGTGGCCGACGCGGTGGGGACGGCCCCCTACGTGGTGGAGACGCTGGGCGACGTGGTCCCGGCGGTGGCGCTGCCGGCCACGCTCATGGTCATGTGCATGTTCGTGGCCTTCTCGGCGGGCACCTCGTGGGGCACCTACGCGGTGATCTTCCCCGTGGCGCTCCCGCTGGCCTGGGCGGTGCACCCGGACCCCGGGTTCCTCTCCCTCTGCTTCGGGGCGGTGACGGGGGGCGCGGTCTTCGGCGACCAGTGCTCGCCGATCTCCGACACCACCATCCTCTCGTCGCTGGCCACCGGCACCGACCTCATGGACCACGTCTACACCCAGATCCCCATGGCGCTGGGCGCGGCGGGGCTGGCGGCGGTGCTGTACACGATCGTGGCGGCGGCGATGGTCTGAGCGGCGGACGGCGCGACCGAGCGCGCCCCCGCCGTCGGACCCGGGCGAAGCGAAGGGACCCGCTCGCGCGCCGCCCCGGGCCGGCTTCCGTCCGTCGGCGCCCGTCCCCTACATTGTCGGCGGCGGCCCGGGCC
>CAYZLN010000129.1:0-1082 GCA_964479295.1 uncultured Gemmatimonadota bacterium | reverse complement strand
GCCGGCTTCCGTCCGTCGGCGCCCGTCCCCTACATTGTCGGCGGCGGCCCGGGCCTCCCGGACCCCACGGCCGCCGACGAGCCGAATCGAGACGTCACGCGAGAGGAGCCATCGATGGCGGAGGAGAACCGGTCGGCGCTCGTCCTGGGCGCCTCCAGCGGCTTCGGCGAGGCCACGGCCAGGGCGTTCGCCCGGGCGGGCTGGGACGTCTTCGGCGTGCACCTGGACCGGAAGGCCGGGCTGGAGCACGTCGAGGAGATCAAGGACGACATCGCCGCGATGGGGCAGGAGGCCCGGTACTTCAACATCAACGCGGCGGACGAGGGCAAGCGGGCCGACACGCTCGACGAGATCGCCGACGCCGTGTCCGCGGGCTCGGTGGGCGTGATGCTCCACTCGCTGGCCTTCGGCACCCTGGTGCCCTTCGTGGGCGAGACCCCGGAGGACGACCAGGTCTCGCCCAAGCAGATGGACATGACGCTGGACGTGATGGCCCACACCCTCGTCTACTGGACCCAGGGGCTGATCCACCGCGACCTCATGGGCGACGGGGGGCGCATCTACGCCATGACCTCCTCGGGGGGCGACCGGGTGGCGCCGACGTACGGCCCGGTCTCGGCGGCCAAGGCGGCGCTGGAGTCCCACTGCCGCCAGCTCGCCCTGGAGCTGGCCGACCGGGGCATCACGGTGAACGCCGTCCGGGCGGGCGTCACCGACACCCCGGCGCTGAGGAAGATCCCGGGCTCCGACCGGATGGTGGAGGCGGCGAAGACGAACAACCCCCACGGACGGCTCACCGAGCCGGAGGACGTGGCGCGCTGCATCGTCGCCCTCGCCGACCGGGGCACCGACTGGATGACCGGCAACGTGATCCGCGTCGACGGCGGCGAGGACTGGGCCATGGCCGGCGCCGGGGGCGAGGGATGAAGGACGCGGGCCGCGCCGTCGGCCGGGCGCTCGGGGCGACGGCCCGGGAGAAGGCCCGGGACGTCGGCCGCGAGCTCACCGCCCCCTGGCGCCGCGGACGGCCCGGCGCGGCGGCCGAGGCGGGGCGGTGGATCGGCCTGGGGCTGGCCCTGGGT
>CAYZLN010000128.1:0-5833 GCA_964479295.1 uncultured Gemmatimonadota bacterium | reverse complement strand
CCCGGTCAGCGCTCGATCGACACCCGCGCCACGAGCCCCAGGCCCGCGAAGGTGGTGACCAGGAAGCTGCCGCCGTAGCTGAGGAAGGGCAGCGGGAGGCCGGCGATGGGCATGAGGCCGACCGTCATGCCCACGTTCACCACGATGTGGGTGAACCAGACCGCGAAGAAGCTGAAGGCGATCAGGGCGCCGAAGTCGTCGGCGGCGTTGCGGGCGACGCGGAGCACGCGGTTCAGGAACCAGACGAAGCCCGCCAGGAAGGCGAGGACGCCGACGAAGCCGAGCTCCTCGCCCACCACGGAGAAGATGAAGTCGGTGTGCTGCTCCGGCAGGAACGCCAGGCGCTTCTGCGGGCCCTCGCCGAAGCCCTGGCCGAGCCAGCCCCCGGACCCGATCGCCACCCGCGACTGGAGCAGGTGCCAGCCGGCGCCCTGCGGATCGACCTCGGGCGACAGGAAGACCATGAGGCGGTTCTGCTGGTAGGGCGCGAGGTGGTTCCAGAGGGGGAGGGTCAAGGCGCCCGCGGCCACGTTGGCCCCGAGGACCGAGACCGCCTCGCCCACCCACGGCCGCCGGATCCAGAGGAAGAGGGCGAGGAGCACGAACCAGGCCCCCCAGACCACGCCCGAGAACCCCAGCGCGAGGCTCACCCCCGGGCTCAGGAGCATCACGATCGTCGCCAGCTCCACCCCGGCCCAGTAGAGGGCGGCGACGAGGACGGCGCCGAAGATCAGGGCGCTGCCCAGGTCCGGCTGGAGCATCACGAGCGCCAGCGGGACGACCACGATGAGGACGGGCTTCCAGAGGCGGGAGAGGCGCGAGTACTCCTCCGCCCGCCCGGAGAGGGTCCGGGCCAGCATGAGGATCGTGGAGAACTTGGCCGCCTCCACCGGCTGCAGCCGCGCCACGCCGAGGTCGAGCCAGCTCTCGTTCGGGCCGGTCCCGACGACCAGCACGGCGGCGAGCAGGAGCAGGCTCAGCCCGTAGAAGCCCGGGGCCGCCCACTCCACCCACCGCAGCGGCACCCGCAGGAAGACGTAGCCGGTCAGCAGGCCGACGCACGCCCAGAGGGCCTGGCGCCTCCAGATGCCGGTGGCCACCGACGGCACGTCGAGCTGGCCCGCCGACCAGATCATCGCGAGGCCCGCCACGGTGAGCCCCACCGCCAGCCCCAGGAGCACCGGGTCGCCGACCAGCGACCGCCATCGGCGGGGGCCCGTCACGGGGCCCGCCCTCCGCCGTCCTCCGACCCGGGCTCCCCCGCGTCGCCGTCGGGGCCGGCGCTACCGACCGTGTCCGCGGGAGACGGATCGCCGGCCCCGTCCCGGTCGGATCCGGGGGGGACGCCCCCGGACGGCGGCGACTCCGGGGTCCTGCCGCCGGCGCCCTCCCAGTCCCCGCCGGGCCGGATCTGGAGCCTCCCGCTGCCACGCACCTCCACGGCGGGCGTGAGCTCGCCGTCCACCGCCTCCGGGTGCAGCTTCTCCAGATGACGCCGCGTCACCCGGGCCGCGAGCGGCACGGCGAGGGAGGTCGTGTTGTCGGGATGGCCGTGCTCGACCAGCGCCGCGACGACGATCTCCGGATCGTCGACCGGGGCGAAGCCCACGAACCAGGAGTGGGGCTCGCCCTGCGGATTCTGCGCGGTGCCCGTCTTCCCGGCCAGCGGCCACTCGCGCAGCCGCCACGGGTAGGCCGTCCCGTCGGGCTCGTTCACCACGCTCGACAGGGCCTCCATCAGCCGGCGGCGTCGGTCCTCGTCGAGGTCGAGCGACCACCCGACCCGTCGCTCCGTCAGCGAGTCCCTGTGCGCCAGGTGGGGGACGACGGGCGGCTCCCCCGTGGCGAGGGCCGCGTAGAAGAGCGCCTGCCGGATCAGGGTCTGGTCGTTCTCCCCCTGGCCGATGGCGAGGTTCAGCGCCACGCCCTCGCTCCATCCCCGCGACCCGTACCGCTCGTCGAACCACTCCCGGGAGGTCGGAAACTGCCCGGGGAGCTCGTGCGGGAGGTCGATGCCGGTGGGCGAGTTGTACCCCAGCCGCCGGGCGCCCTCCATCATGCCCTCCAGCCCGACGCGGAGCCCGAGCTGGTAGAAGTAGACGTTGCAGCTCTCCTGGATGGCCCCCGACAGGGCCAGCGGCCCGTGGCCCTCGGGCCGCCAGCACCGGAACCGCCGTCCGCCGTACCGCAGGGCCCCGCGGCACGGGATGTCCATCCGGTCGCCGAACGACACGACCCCCCGCCGGAGCGCCTCGGTGGCCACCATCAGCTTCCAGGTGGAGCCGGGGGAGTACGCCGCCCCCGTCACCCGGTTGAGGATCGGCTTGTCGGGATCGTCGCGGAGCCGCTGCCAGACCCTCGTCTCCACGCCCCCGATGAAGGCGTTGGGGTCGAAGCTCGGGTGGCTGTAGAAGACCAGCACCTCCCCGTCGTCCGGGTCGAAGGCCACGACCCCTCCCTCCCGGCCCTCCGGGAAGACCGAGTCGGTGAAGGTCTGCAGGGACAGGTCGAGGGTGAGCTCGAGGTCCTCGCCGGGCGTCGGCGACACCCCCTGTCCGGGCCCGAACTCGCGCACGATGGAGCCCAGGGCGTCGACCTCCACGTACCGGACGCCGGCGTCCCCGCGGAGGTGGTCGTCGTACGAGCGCTCCAGGCCCGACTTCCCGACGATGCCCCCGCGGCCGGCCCGGGCGAGGGCCGTGTCGGCCAGGCCCTCCTCGCTGATCTCGCCCACGTAGCCGGTGACGTGGGCCGCGATCCCTCCGGCCGGGTAGCGGCGCCGCGGCCGCATCTCGACGACGGCCCTCCGGAACTCGGGGCGCCGCGCCTCGATGGCCGACACCGCCTCGAAGTCCGCGTCCTCCTCCACCAGGAGCGGGCGGCGCGGGAACCGCCTGTACTTCTCCATCAGCGCCTCCCGGTCCTCCCGGTCGAGCTCCAGGTACGGGGCCAGCCGCTCCAGGGCCGCCCGCACCGTGTCCTCCCGCCCCGGCAGCAGCGAGACGGTGTAGCCGGGCACGTTCTCGGCCACCACCTCCCCGTGGCGGTCGTACATCGTGCCGCGGGGGGCCGGGACGTGGATCGCCCGGAGACGGTTCTCCTCCGACCGGAGGGCGTACTCGCTCGTCCGCAGCACCTGGAGGCGGAAGAAGGCCCCGACGAGCACGAGGAACACCGCGCCCAGCACGATCCGGGTCCAGCGGGTCCGCGCGCGGCGCTCCTCGGCCTCGAGACGGCGGTTGACGCTCACCGGATCACCCGGTCCGCGGGACCGACCACACCGTGGGCGCCGTGGCCGCCGCCGTGAGCAGGGCGGCCGCCGGGGCGCTCAACAGGATGAAGCTCCACGTAAGGTCGGTCGCTGTAACCCATGTGTTCGCAACGATGAGGATCCATCCTCCGAGAGCGAGGTACACCGGAAGGAAGGGCCGGGTGTCCGTGAAGAGGAGCGTCCACGACCGTGCCGACAGGTACCCGGTCGCGGCGTAGACGGCGGCCAGGGGCCCCGGCCCGGCCAGCACCATCGCCTCCTCCAGGAGGCCGAGGACGAAGCCGACCCCGGCGGCCGCGCCCGGACGCAGCCGGATCCCGGCCACGAGCACCGCCCCCGCGATCAGGTGGGGGGCTGCGGGCCATCCCGCCAGCAGCGGGTGGAGCAGGAGATGGAGAATCGCCAGGCCGCCGACGGCCGCGAGCGCCGGCAGCCGCCCCCCCTCCTGCTCCGCCCTCACGGCGAGGAGGACGCCCCCAGCCACACCATCGCCGCGTCGGTCTGCTCCGGCCGCACCGCGGCCTCGAGCCGGTAGCTCTTCTCCCACCCGGACTCCACGCTGGAGAGCGACCGGACCGTGCCCACCGGGATCCCGGACGGGTACACGCCCCCGAGGCCGGAGGTGTAGAGGACCGTCCCCTCGGGGATGTCCTGCTGGTAGGGCGCGCCCTCCAGGAGCATCACCGGCTGGCCGCCCTCGTGGGTGGGGCGCACGATGCCGCTGGCGTCGCCCGACCCCGTCCGGACGCTGACGCGGAAGTCGGGGTGGGTCCAGTACTCGCCGCGGGCCGACCCGTCCCCGGCCCAGCGGACGACCCCCAGGAGCCCGGCGGCCGTGAAGACGCCGGTCGGCGGGTCGACCCCCGCGTCCCGGCCGGCCGCGAGCGCGAACTCCCGGGGGGTCCCGATCCGGGGTCGGGCTGCCTCCAGGCGGACGGCGAGCACCTCGTCGCGGTCCGCCTGCTCCACGTCGAGCACGTCCTCCAGGTCGCGGCGCCCGGCGATCCGGGTCCGGGCCTCGGTCAGCTCGCGCGCCAGGGAGTCCCGCTCCCGGCGGACCTCCCGGAGGCGGCTGGAGAGCCGCACCTGGCGGTCGGCGGCCCGGTGGGCGGCCAGGAAGGGGGCCAGCACCGTCGACCTCAGCTCCGACGTCACGGTCGAGCGGACGTCGGGCGAGAGGGTCGCGAGCAACCCCGAGGCCGCCAGCACGGCCCCCAGCGCGAGCAGATCGGCGCGGCCGCCGCCCGGCCGCTCGTCCGGCGAGAGATCCACGGCCGCTACCGGCCCGGTCTCCTCACGTGACCAGGACCCCGTTGTAGCGGTCGACGTCGTCCAGGATGCGGCCGGTGCCCCGGACCACGCAGGTGAGCGGCTCCTCGTCCACGTGGATCGGCAGCCCCGTCTCCTCCCGCAGCAGCGTGTCGAGGCCCCGGACCAGGGAGCCGCCCCCCGTCATGACGATGCCCCGGTCCACGATGTCGGAGGCCAGCTCCGGCGGCGTGATCTCCAGCGCGCGCCTGACGGCGCCGACGATCTGCTGGATGGGCTCCCCCATGCACTCGCGGATCTCGGCCGAGTGGATCCGCACCGTCTTCGGGATCCCCGAGACCAGGTCGCGGCCCTTCACCATCATCTCTCGCTCCTCGTCCTCCGGGTAGGCCGACCCGATCTGGATCTTGATGGCCTCCGCCGTCGGCTCCCCGATGAGGAGGTTGTAGTTCTTCCGCAGGAAGGTGACGATGGCGTCGTCCAGCTCGTCGCCGGCCACCCGGATCGAGGTGTCCGCCACCGACCCGGAGAGGGCGATGACGGCGATCTCGGTGGTCCCGCCCCCCACGTCGATCACCATGTTCCCGGTGGGCGTCTCCACCGGGAGCCCCACGCCGATGGCCGCGGCCATGGGCTCGGCCACCATGTAGACCTCCTTCGCCCCGGCCGCGTGGGCGCTGGAGCGGACGGCCCGGCGCTCCAGCTCGGTGATCCCCGACGGGACCCCCACCACGACCCTCGGCCGGATCCGGAAGAAGCGGCTCGAGGTGACCTGCTTGAGGAAGTGACGGAGCATGACCTCGGTGACGTCCACGTCGGCGATGACCCCGTCCTTCAGCGGCCGGACCGCCTCGATCCCTCCCGGGGTCCGGCCCAGCATCCGCTTGGCCTCGAGGCCGATCCCCTTGATCTCCCCGCTCTCCTGGTCCACGGCCACCACCGACGGCTCGTTCAGGACGATGCCCTCGCCCTTGACGTAGACCACGGTGTTGGCCGTGCCCAGGTCGACCCCGATGTCGTTGACGGGCAGCAGACTGCCCCTGGAGAACCAGTTTTTCATGCCGTCGGCCGATGTGGGCTGGATGACAGAGAAGGGCGGGCCCCGGCGCCGTGAGCGCGGCGGCGCGGCCCGCCTGGACAGGAACCCCCACCACAGCGGAATGTCCGGAGACGAGCGATCACGTCGGGGAATCTAGAGAGCGGGATGGGGCGGCGAAAGGCGGGCGGGTCGGCCGACCGGGCCCCGGGCGGCGGCGCCCGCCGGTCGGTCGCCGTCCGTCGGTCCGCGGCCCC
>CAYZLN010000127.1:0-5839 GCA_964479295.1 uncultured Gemmatimonadota bacterium | reverse complement strand
CCCGGGGTTTCGCCCGCGGAGGGGCGGGCGGCTATATTACGCGCCCGCTCGCGGCGTCCCGGCGCGAGGCCGGGGCGTCCGCCGCCGGTCCCCCCGGAGGAAGCGCCGCGTGTCCTGGTTCAAGAAACCCGACCGAGAGCCCTTGTCGCAGAAACGGGACCTGCCGGCCGACGTATGGGAGAAGTGCGACTCGTGCGGCGAGATCCTGTACAGCGGCCGCCTCGCCGAGAACTACTACGTGTGCCCGGAGTGCGGCGACCACTTCCGCATCGCCGCCGAGGAGTACGTCGATCTGCTCCTGGACGAGGGGTACGAGGAGGAGTTCGACCGCCGCCTCCGGTCGGCCGACCCGCTGAAGTTCGAGGACTCGAAGAAGTACACCGACCGCATCGACGCGGCGGAGGAGGAGGTCGGGCCCGGCGACGCCGTCCGCACCGGGCGGGGGAGGCTCGACGAGCGGCCGGTGTACCTCGGCGTGATGCAGTTCGAGTTCATCGGCGGGTCCATGGGGTCGGTCGTCGGCGAGAAGGTGCGGCGCCTCACGGTCCGGGCCGCCGAGGAGGAGGACCCCCTCGTGATCGTCTCCGCCTCGGGGGGCGCCCGGATGCAGGAGGGCGTCCTCTCGCTGATGCAGATGGCGAAGACGGCGGCGGCGCTGGAGCGGCTCGACGAGGCGGGCGTGCCGTACGTGAGCGTCCTGACGCACCCCACCACCGGAGGCGTCACCGCGAGCTTCGCCATGCTCGGGGACGTGATCCTCGCCGAGCCCGGCGCCCTCATCGGCTTCGCGGGGCCCCGCGTCATCAAGGAGACGATCAACCAGGACCTCCCCGAGGGCTTCCAGCGCTCGGAGTTCCTGAAGGACCACGGGATGGTGGACCGGATCGTCGAGCGCGCCGACCTGAAGCCGATGGTCTCGCTCCTCCTGAAGCACATGTGCTGACCGGCGGGACGGCGCCGATCCCGTGACGACGCCGCCCTCCGAAGGCGCCCGGACGGCCGGCGAGCCCGTCGGGGCCGCCCCGCGGACCGACCAGGCGCCGGCCTCCCCCGGCCGAGAGACCGGCCGGCTCGAGGAGATGCTCACCTCCCGGCCCCTGACCGCCGTCGAGTGGGGCCTGGACCGGACGCACGCGATGCTGGACCGGCTGGGCCGGCCCGAGCGGGCGTTCCGGGCCCTGCACGTGGGCGGGACGAACGGGAAGGGCTCGGCGGCGTCCATGATGGCCGCCGTGCTCCAGGCGGACGGCCGGCGGACGGGCCTCTACACCTCCCCCGAGCTGCTGGAGATGCCCGACCGCTTCCGGGTCGACGGGCGGCCGCTGCCGCGGGACCTCCTGGAGGCGTGCGCCGCCCGGGTGGGGCCGGTGGCCCGGGAGGTCGACGCCACCTTCTTCGAGGCCGCCACGGTGCTGGCCTTCCTGGCCTTCCGCGAGGCCGGCGTCGGATGGGCCGCCGTCGAGGTGGGGCTGGGCGGCCGGCTGGACGCGACCAACGTCCTCCACCCCCGGGCGTGCGCCGTGACCAGCGTCGCGCGGGAGCACGTGGCCCTGCTCGGCGAGACCCTCGAGGAGATCGCCGGCGAGCAGGCGGGGATCTTCGAGGCCGGGGTGCCGGCCGTCCTGGGGCCGACGCCCGGCCCGGTGGAGGCGGTGTTTCGCCGCCGGGCGGCCGCCGTGGGGGCGCCCCTCGCCCGCCTGGGCGGCGAGGCCTCCGTCTCGGAGGTCGAGGTGGACGCCGGCGGGACGTCGTTCCTGTACACGTCCCGGCGCTTCCCCGACGGCCGGCGCTTCACGGTCCCGCTGCCCGGGCGCCACCAGGCGGACAACGCCGGCGTCGCCCTGATGGCGCTGGAGCGCCTCGACGAGCCGCCGTCGGACCGGGCGATGGAGGAGGGCCTCCGGGGCGTCCGCTGGCGCGGCCGGGTCGAGCGGGTCCGGGCGCCGGACGGCGACTGGATCCTCGACGCGGGCCACAACCTCGCGGGTGTCGAGGCGCTCATCGACACCCTCGGCCGCATCGGGCCGCGGCGCCCGCTGGTGGCCGTGGTCGCCGCGCTCCGGGACAAGCCCCCCGAGATGCTGGCCCCGCTGGCCGAGGCCGCGGAGGGCCTGGTTCTGACGGTCGCGCCGTCGGCGCCGGACGACCGGCGGTGGGACCCGCGCGAGGCGGCCCGCGCGACGGCGGGGGAGGGCGTGGAGGTCGTCGACGGCTTCGCGGCGGCCCTCGGCCGGGCCCGCGAACTCGCGGGGGAGGGAACGGTAGTAGTGACCGGGTCGTGCCACACCGTCGGCGACGCCCTGCGCCGGCTGGACGCCGGCCGTTCCGCCCCGGGCGGAGCCTGACGCCCCTCTCCACGGCGTAGTGGAGGCGGCGCACGGCCGCCTCCGGGGCCGCGGCCGGCGGCGCCCGGCACGGACCCGACGCGCCCCCGCACCCGACTCGAGGACGGAGGAGCCGACACGATGCGATACGACCCGATGATGGTGGAGCCCATGCGGGAGGACCTGACCCGGCTGGGCATCGAGGAGCTACGGACCCCCGAGGACGTGGACGGCGCCCTGGACGGCGGAGAGGACGCGTCCGTGATGGTGGTCGTCAACTCGGTCTGCGGGTGCGCCGCCCAGAACGCGCGGCCGGCGGTGGCGCGGGCCCTGGAGCACGAGGTGAAGCCCGACCGGAACTACACCGTCTTCGCCGGCGTCGACGAGGAGGCCACCGAGCGGGCCCGGGAGTACTTCACCGGCTACCGGCCCACCTCCCCCTCCGTCGCCCTCCTGCGGGGGGGCGAGATCGTCTGGAAGCTGCCGCGGCACGTGGACGTGATCCGCAGCGCCGAGGAGATCGCCGACGACATCACGGAGGCCTTCGACCGACACTGCGGCGCCGCCGCCTGACGGCGCCCGCGGGGACGAGGCGCGCCGCTCGCGTCCGCCGGGCCCGGCCCGGGGGGCGGACCCACGGCGGCGCCAGGCCGGCCGGCGCGGATCCCCCGCCGCCGGGACCCGACCCCCTCTCCGCGCCCCGCCCGTTGCCCGTCTCCCGCGGCCCCGTACATTGGCCGCCCTATGGAGGAGATCTCGAGTCTGCCCGGCTTCCGTGAGTTCTACCCCGACGACCTGGCGCTGCGGAACCACATCTTCCGCGGATGGCGCCGGGTGGCCGAGCGGTACGGGTTCGTGGAATACGACGGCCCGCCGCTGGAGCCCCTGGAGCTGTACACCCGGAAGTCGGGCGAGGAGATCGTCGAGCAGCTCTACGCGTTCGAGGACAAGGGCGGCCGGGACGTGGCGCTCCGGCCGGAGATGACGCCCACCTTCGCCCGGATGGTGTCGGCCCGGGCCCGGGCGCTCCCGAAGCCGATCAAGTGGTACTCGCTGCCCCAGCTCTTCCGGTACGAGCGGCCGCAGCGGGGGCGGCTCCGGGAGCACTTCCAGCTCAACCTCGACATCGTGGGCGAGGAGGACGTGCTGGCCGACGCCGAGCTGGTGGCGGCGGCCGTGGACGTCCTCCGGGAGTTCGGCCTGGACGCCGACGACGTCGAGGCGAGGGTCAACGACCGCCGGCTGACGGCGGGGCTCCTCGAGGACGCGGGCGTGCCCGAGGACGGCCTGCAGGCCGCTTACTCGGCCCTGGACAAGGCGGGCCGGGAGAGCCGCGAGTGGGTGGTAGAGCGGCTGGAGGCCGCCGGCGCCGACCCCGTCGAGGCCGGCGAGCTGCTGGACGCCCTGGAGGAGGGGGACGCGGGGGACGTCGCCGACCGGGCGGCCGCCGCCTCCGGGGAGGCCGCCGGGGCGGCCGATCGGCTCCGGAGGCTCTTCGGGCACCTCGAGGACTTCGGCCTCGGCGACTACGTCCGCTTCGAGCCGGGCCTGGTCCGGGGGCTGGCCTACTACACCGGCACGGTCTTCGAGCTCTGGGACCGCCGGGGCGAGCTCCGGGCCGTCTGCGGCGGCGGACGCTACGACGACCTGCTCGCCTCCCTCGGCGGCGTGGACCTGCCGGCGCTGGGCTTCGGCATGGGCGACGTCGTGCTGGCCGAGCTGCTCCGGGAGCGCGACCTGGTGCCGGACCCGGAGGCGGGGCTCGACGACTTCGTCGTAGTCGTCTCGGAGGAGCAGCGGTCGCTGGCGCTGGAGCTGGTGCACGCCCTCCGGGAGCGGGGCCGGAGCGTCGGGTTCGACTACCGGGCCCGCAGCGTCGGCCGCCAGTTCGGGGCCGCCGACCAGGCCGGGGCCCGGCGGGTGATCGTCCTGGGCCCCGACGAGGTGGAGAGGGGCCGGGCCCTCGTGCGGGAGATGGCCACCGGCGAGGAGGAGGAGAAGCCGCTGGAGCGTCTCATGGACGGAGAGGAGAGCGCCTGATGGACGGAGAGAGGGAAGGACGGGGATGTCGGACGAGGGCCTGACGCCGCAGTCGCGCGACTTCCCGGCCTGGTACAACGAGGTCGTCCGCGAGGCCGAGCTGGCGTCCCACGCCCCCGTCCGGGGGTGCATGGTGATCCGCCCCTACGCCTACCGGATCTGGGAGCTCATGCAGGAGGACCTGGACCGGCGGTTCAAGGAGACCGGCCACCGGAACGCCTACTTCCCCCTCTTCATGAAGGAGTCGGCGCTGGAGGCGGAGGCCGAGCACGTCGAGGGGTTCGCCCCGGAGACGGCCGTGGTCACCGAGGGCGGCGGCACGGAGCTGGAGGAGCGGCTCGTGGTCCGCCCCACCTCGGAGGCGGTGATCTGGCCGATCGTGGCCGACTGGATCCAGTCGTACCGCGACCTGCCGGTGCTGCTCAACCAGTGGGCCAACGTCGTGCGCTGGGAGCTCCGGACCCGCCCTTTCCTCCGGACCACCGAGTTCCTGTGGCAGGAGGGGCACACCGCGCACGCCACGGCGGAGGAGGCCCGGGAGGAGACCCTCCGGATGCTGGGCGTCTACCGCGACTTCATGACGGAGAAGATGGCCATGCCGGTGATCACCGGCCCGAAGACGGCCTCGGAGCGCTTCGCCGGCGCCGAGGAGACGTACACGACGGAGGCGCTGATGAAGGACAACAAGGCGCTCCAGGCCGGCACGAGCCACTTCCTGGGCCAGAACTTCGCCCGGGCCTTCGACGTCCGGTACCAGACCGAGGCGGGCGAGCACGACTACGTCCACAGCACCTCCTGGGGCGTCTCCACGCGGCTGATCGGCGCCCTCATCATGACCCACGGCGACGACGACGGGCTGGTGCTGCCGCCGGCGCTGGCGCCCCACCAGGTCGTCGTCGTGCCGATCTGGTCGGACGACGAGGAGCGGTCGCTGGTCCTGGAGGCGGCGAGCCGGGTGCGGAACGTCCTCTCCGGCGACCTCCGGGTGCACGTCGACGACCGGGAGTCGGTGAACCCCGGGGCCAAGTTCTACGAGTGGGAGCGCAAGGGCGTCCCGCTCAGGATCGAGATCGGCCCCCGGGAGGTGGGCGACCAGGAGGTCGTCGTCGTGCGGCGCTTCACGCCCGACGACGGGACGGACCGGAAGCGGACGGTCGACGAGTCGGAGGCCTTCGCGGCCATCCCCCGGATGCTGGACGACCTCCAGCGGGACCTGCTGCGGGCCGCCGAGCGTCGCCGGGAGGAGAACTCCCTGCGCGGCGTCGAGGACTGGGACACCTTCCGGCGGCGGCTGGGCGAGGTGGGGGGCTTCGTCTACGGCGGCTGGTGCGGCTCGGAGGCGTGCGAGGAGCGGGCCAAGGACGAGACCTCCGCCACGATCCGGGCGCTGCCCGACGAGGAGTTCCGCTCGCCCGAGGCGCCGACGACGTGCGCCGTCTGCGGGGAGGAGGCGGAGGTGGAGGCGGTGTGGGCTC
>CAYZLN010000126.1:4339-5839 GCA_964479295.1 uncultured Gemmatimonadota bacterium | reverse complement strand
CGCCCCGCCCCCTCACGCCCACATCTCCTCGTACATGCGGTAGTGGGACCGCCGCATCCCGAGATCCTCGTACGTCTCCCGGGCGGGCCGGTTGTCCCGGTCGACGTAGAGCCTCAGGCCCGCGGCCCCTTCCTCGCGGGCCCGGCGCCGGACCTCGGCGTGGAGGGCGCGGTAGACGCCCTCCCTCCGGCGCTTCCGCGACACGTAGACGCTCTGGAGCCACCACACCGCGGCGTTCCGCCAGTCGCTCCACTCCCGGGTGACCATGATCTGGCCCACCACCTCGCCCTCCGCCTCGGCCACCCAGTAGGCCCCCTTCGCGGGGTCCTCCAGCAGGGCCTCGACCCCCTCGGCGAGCACCGCCCTGTCCAGCTCCCGGCCCTCCGTCTCCCGGGCCATCGCCTGGTTGAAGAGGACGATCCTGTCGAGGTCGTCGCGGGTGGCGCGTCGGACGGTGACCGGCATGGTGGGCTCCCTGTGGTCGACGAACTGTCCAAGCGAATTTCTTGACACCGGGGGCGGCCGGCCGTAGGGTGGGTCATCTTTTCGTCCTCAGCGAGCGAGGGGCCATGCTCCGATTCCCGCGCCCTGACCCCGGCCGCCCCCGACGGCCCGCCGCGGCGCCCCCGCGCCCTCGACGCGCCGCCCCGCACCTCGCGCTCGGCCCCGTCCTCCCGCGTCTCCAGGAGGCACCATGAGCACCCGGTCCCCCGTTGGACATCTGCGGAACGCGCTCCTCCCGGCCCTCGGCCTGGCGGCCCTGGCGGCCGTGGCCGCGCCCGGCTTCGCCACGGCCCAGGATGCGGTGCTCCAGGGGCGGGTGGTCACGCCTCAGGGCAGCGCCGTCCCGAACGCCAGCGTGCGGGTCGTGGACGGCGACGCCGGCACCTTCGTCAACGACGAGGGCCGGTACCGGCTCGACCTCGCGCCCGGAACCTACACCGTCCGGGCCGAGGCCCTGGGGCACCGCCCCCAGGCCCGGGAGGTGACCCTCTCGGCCGGCGAGAACCGGACCCTGGACTTCACCCTCCAGGTCGACGCCGTCCAGCTCGGCGACCTGGTCACCTCGGTGGAGGCCGTCCAGACCACCCGGCGGCAGATGGGCACCGACATCGCCACGATCGACGCGGCCTCGGAGGTCGAGACCAGCTCCACCCCCACCTTCTCCGACCTCATCACCGCGCGGGCCGCGAACGTCACGGTGAGCGAGACGTCGGGCAACGTGGGCGCCGGCTCCCGCGTCCGGATCCGGGGCCTCAACAGCCTGACGCAGGAGAACAACCCGCTGCTGATCATCGACGGCGTGCGGGCCGACCAGACCACGAACACCGGCATCAACCGCGGGCAGACCTTCTCGCGCTTCGACGACCTGAACCCCCGGGACATCGAGAGCATCGAGGTCGTGAAGGGGCCCACGGCCACGACCCTCTACGGGAGCGAGGCCGCGCCGGGCGTCATCATCGTCACCACGAAGCGGGGGCAGTCCGGGGGCGGGGCCCC
>CAYZLN010000126.1:0-4239 GCA_964479295.1 uncultured Gemmatimonadota bacterium | reverse complement strand
AACTTCAGCACCAGCCCGGACGAGGTCTTCAGCGTCAGCGCCAGCACCGGCTACGTCAGCTCCACGACCAACCTGCCGAAGAGCGGCAACAACACCTCGGGCTACTTCACCAACGCCGAGGACGGCGTCCCGATCTCGAGCCTCGGCTCCGAGGGCGACTGCCTGGGCCAGGTGCTCGGCCTCACCGACGCCAGCTTCTGCGACAAGAACGGCAACGCCCGGGCGGGCTTCGACAAGATCGAGCCCATCACCAGCAAGCAGCGGAACGAGCGCTTCACGGGGTCGGTCAACGCCGTCCTGACCCCGAACGACTGGCTGAACGTCCGCGCGACGGCCGGGGCCGACGTGGTGTCCGCCGAGTTCCAGGACGCCATCCCCTTCGACCCCGACGTCCCCTTCAGCTTCGCCGCCGGCGGGGAGAACTTCCTCACCCGCGACTCGCGCCGCACCCTGACGGGCGACTTCGTGGCCACCGCCGACTACGGCGTGACCGACGACCTGACGGCCACCACGACCGGCGGAGTGCAGTACTTCCAGCGCCGCGTGGAGACCGTGGCCTGCGAGGGCCGGGTCTTCCCGAACGACCAGGCCACCGCCTGTGACGCGGCCGTCAACCTCCGGGGCTTCTCCGACCTGCTGGAGAACGTGGAGATCGGGGCCTTCGTGCAGCACCGCTTCGGCTACAGGGACTTCCTCTTCGTCACCGGCGCCCTCCGGGTGGACGACAACAGCGCCCTCGGCGACCGGGCGGAGGAGATCTACTCGCCCAGCGCCAACGCGTCCTTCGTCGTCAGCGACCTGCCCTCCTGGAACGTCGACGCCGTCAGCAGCCTCCGGCTCCGGGCCGCGTGGGGGCGGGCCAGCCAGTCGCCCGACGAGTTCGCCGCCAACCGGACCTTCGTGATCCGGCGGCTCGCCCAGGAGGACGGCATCATCGCCGGCCTCAGCCCCCAGGACCCCGGGAACCCGGACCTGGCGGAGGAGCGGAACGAGGAGTTCGAGGCGGGCTTCAACGCCGGGTTCCTGGACGACCGGTTCGGGCTCGAGTTCACCTACTTCGACCGCTCGACCACGGACCTGATCGTCCCCCAGCCCGTGGCCCCGTCCACCGGCTTCGCCAACCCGCGGTTCTCCAACATCGGCGAGATGGAGAACAGCGGCTTCGAGACCGCGCTGAACGCCCGGGTCGTGGAGAGCTCCGACGTCTCGTGGGACGTGAGGTTCCAGTGGTCGGTCACCGACCCGGTCGTCACCGACCTCGGCGAGGTGGGCACCATCTTCCTGGACGACTCGCAGGTGCTGCTCGAGGGGGCCGCACCGGGGGCGTACCTGAGCCGCGAGATCGTCGCCGCCGAGCGCGACGGGGACGGCAACATCGTCCCCGGTTCGATCGAGTACGCGCCCGGCGACCTCGGCGACGGGAGCGGCCGCCGGATCGTGGGCCAGCCCACGCCGACCAACACGCAGAGCCTCTCCTCGACCGTGACCCTCTTCGGCGACCTGACGCTCTTCACCCTCTTCGACCGCAAGGCCGGCCACGAGCTCTTCGCGGTGGGCGAGGCGGGCCGGAACCCCGGCTCGGTGGAGATCGGCGCGAACTCGGCCTTCGGCGAGCGCTGGGCCTACCGCCAGACGCGGGAGTCGGCGGTGGACCAGGCGATGATGGAGCAGGATCGGCTCGAGGGGAACCACGACGCCGTCTTCATCCACGACGGCAGCTTCATCAAGTTCCGCGAGCTGTCCCTGAGCTACGCCCTCCCGTCGGGCGTCACGCAGTCCATCAGCGCCTCGCGGGCGCGGATCTACGCGGGGGCGCGCAACATCTTCACGAGCACCGACTTCCCGGAGCCCTGGGACCCCGAGTCCCGGGAGGAGGGAGCGCGGGACAACCTCCTGGCCGTGACCGGGAACGTCCTCCCTCCGCCGGCGACGATCTACGGCGGGCTCGAGCTGACGTTCTGATCCGGCCGTGACCCCCGACGACACCGCTCCCGGCGCCCCCGGAACCGACGAGGAGACCCCGATGACCCGACGCGACGACCGCCCGCGCACCCCCGATTCCGCCGACCCGGACGCCGGCGGACGCCCGGCCTCCGCCCGCGCGACGCCCGGAGGCCTCGCCGGCGTCGTCGTCGCCCTGGGCGCCGTGCTGCTGCTGGCGCCGGGCTGCGACGACCTCCTGAGCACGGAGCCCGACCCGAACACGGTCCCGGCCGACGAGCTGGAGAACCCCACCTCCTTCGAGGCGAGGCTCGCCGGCACCCAGGCCGACTTCTTCTTCGCCTACGACATGGCCGTGGCGTACGGCGGGCTCTTCACCGACGAGCTCATCGACGGCACGGGCTTCGACGACATCGACGAGCGCCGGGTCACCCCGGACAACCAGACCATCGGCGCCGTCGACGAGGCGCCCGAGGGGCTGGACGGGCTGTGGACGCCCATGCAGCGGGCCGCCTTCACCTCCGGCCTGCTCCAGCAGGACATCCTCGACGGGGACTTCCCCGAGCAGGTGCCGGACCCGGAGAACTCCCCCGAGCTGGCCACCGTCTCCATGTTCGCCGGATTCTCGACCATGGTGCTGGGCGAGATGTTCTGCTCGACCGCCTTCGACGGGACCGGTCCGGAGCTGAGCTCGGCCGAGACCTGGGCGCGGGCCGAGGACCACTTCACCCGGGCCATCGACGCGGCGAACGCCACGGAGGACGTCCGCTTCGCGTCCCTGGTGGGCCGGGCGCGGGCCCGGATGCTCCAGGGGAACACCTCCGGGGCGCTGAGCGACGCCGACCAGGTCCCCCTCGACTGGGCCTTCGTGGCCGACGTCTACTCGACGAACAGCCAGGTCGAGGAGAACGACCTCTGGAACATGCTCACCGACTCCCAGCGCTTCAGCGTGGACCCGGCCTACCGCGACCTGACGATCGACGACACGGAGACCGAGGACCCCCGGGTCGACGCCTTCCAGGACCCCAACGACCAGTTCGCCATCGACGGCTCCACCGAGCTCTTCCAGCTCCAGAAGTACGTCGTGGCGACCGCCCCCATCCGGCTGGCCAGCGGCTTCGAGGCGGCCTACTACGTGGCGGAGATCCAGGGCGGGCAGGACGCCGTGAACGCCATCAACGACGTGCGGGCCGAGCAGGGGATCACCGAGGAGTTCTCGAGCTCCGACGAGCAGGAGATCCGCCTGAAGCTCTTCGACGAGCGCGCCCGCACCCTCTTCCTGGAGGGGAAGCGCATGGGCGACCTGCGGCGCTACCTCGACGCCTTCGGCCTCGACCTCTACCCCACCGGGCCGAACTTCGGCGACCAGACCTGCATGCCGCTGCCGGACGCCGAGAGGGACAACAACCCCGACATCTGACGGGGGACGTGACGCGGGGGTCAGGCGCCCTGCACGTCCTCCAGGAGCCCGGCGTCCAGGGCCGTCCCGCCGGGCGCCCCGTGGAGGACCGAGACGTCGCCGGTGGACTCCATGACCACGGCGCGGATCTCGGCCGGGTCCAGGACGTTGGCCTCCCTCAGCTTCGCCCGGAGGTCGCCCTCCGTCATCCGGGCGGCCCGGAGGTTCTCCCACAGCACCCGGTCCCCGTCCATGAGCAGGAGGGGCGGGTTCTCCACCACGTCGCGGGCGACGGCGAGGCGCTGCCGCAGCACCGCCACCAGCACCTGCAGGGCGTACAGGGACGCCAGCCCCACGGCGGCCTGCAGCAGCGGCGGGTCGTCGGTGAGGATCGTCGTGGCCACCACCGAGCCGATGGCCACCGTGACGGCGAAGTCGAAGCCGGAGATCTTGGCGAAGCTCCGGAGGCCGACGATCCGCGTGAGCAGCATGAGGGCCAGGTAGATGCCCACGGCGGAGACGACTACCATGAGGGCGGCGGAGAGCGACGTGGAGAGCCAGGCGGCGTCCATGGGGCTGCCTCCATGGAGGTCGGCGAAGGACGGACGGATCCTCGGACCCCCCACCCTCGAAGGGAGTGTCGCATGACGCAAGACGCGATGTCGCGGACCCCGCTCTCGACCGGTCCCCGTGCGGCCCTGGCGCTGGCCGCGGCCCTGCTGCTGGCCGCCGTCGGAGCGGTCGCCGCTCCGGCCCCGGCGTCGGCCCAGGAGGACGCGGCGGCCGGCGGCTCCGGGGGAAGCGACGCGCGCCCCGAGGTCTCGCCCCCCGGCACCCAGCCGATCCTCCGGCGGATCGCCGAGGCCCCCTCGGCCGGCCGGATCGAGGAGGACCTCCGG
>CAYZLN010000125.1:2637-5845 GCA_964479295.1 uncultured Gemmatimonadota bacterium | reverse complement strand
CGGCGTCCTGCTGGTGCCCGGGGGGCTGGGCCTCTTCGTGGCCGGGCACCAGTACGAGATCCTGCCGTTCCTGACCTGGTTCCACCGCTTCGGCCCGGTGTCCGGCGAGCGCGACGTCCCGAAGGTGGCCGACCTCTTCGACCACCGGGTGGCCGACGCGGCCGGGGCCCTGCTCTGGGGCGGGGTGGCCCTCCTGGCGCTGGGGGTCGCCATCGCCGAGGGGGGGCTCTGCCGGGTCGGCGCCGTGGCCTTCGGGGCCGGGGCCGTCGTCCACTCGGCGCAGATGCTCCGGATCTCGCGCAGGAGGCCGGCGTGAGCGCGGCGGCCGCGAGGGCGACGGGGCGGTCGAGAGCCGCCTTGTAGGCGGCGATCTCGTCCCGGCCGAAGGCGTCGTCGCGGGCCGGCCCCCGTCGCCCGACGGGCCCCGAGGTGCCGGACGAGCCCCTCCACGTCCGCGGCCAGCTCGCCGACGCGGTAGGCGTCCAGCCCCTTCGGCTTGTCGGAGAGGTTGTAGCTAGCCCCGCTGGTCCGGGGCCACCACCCTCCAGCCCTCCGAGGCCAGCGCCCGCATCTGCCGGCGCCAGGAATACCAGAACTCGGGGAAGCCGTGGAGCAGGACGACGGGGGGTCGTCCCCCCGCACGCCCGGCCCAAGCCGCGCCGGAGTCCGTCCCCCGGGAGGCCTCTGCCCCCGCCCGGGCGACGCCCCCGGCGTCCTCCCGCCCCGTCCGCCCGTCGGCCACCACGTAGTGGAGACGCACGCCGTTCACCCGCGCCTCGCGGTGCACGAGCTCGGGGATGCCGATGGTCGTCCTCCTCTGTCCTTGCCCGGTCGCCGGTGGACGGAGACACTACGCGGTGCCGGCGGGACCGGGTCCCACAGGTCCCGCCCGACGCGGCCGCCCTCCCCGCCGTCCCCGGCGGCCGGACGGGCGCCCGCCGCGGCCACGCCCCTCGCCGTCCTCCGTCGCGGAGGCCGCGAGGGTCGCCGCCGCACGAGCCGACCGAACCCCGCGCCGCGAACCCGAGACGAAGAGGACCCCGCGATGGCCGACGAGCCCCGCACGATGGGTCAGCAGTACGGGCGCCGCTCCTGGGCGGAGCCCTGGAAGGTGAAGATGGTGGAGCCCCTGGAGGTGCGCACCCGCGAGGAGCGGCGCCGGGCCCTCGAGGAGGCCGGCTACAACACCTTCCTCCTCCCCTCGGACGCCGTCTACATCGACCTGCTCACCGACAGCGGCACCGGCGCCATGAGCGACCGCCAGTGGTCCGGGCTGCTGATGGGCGACGAGGCCTACGCCGGCAGCCGCAACTTCTACCACCTCGAGGACGCCGTCCGCGAGCACTACGGCTACGAGCACCTCGTGCCCACCCACCAGGGGCGCGGCGCCGAGCACCTGCTGAACCGGACGGTGGTGAGCGAGGGGGACGTGATCCCCGGCAACATGTACTTCACCACCACCCGCGCCCACCAGGAGATGGCCGGCGGGACCTTCGTGGACGTGATCGTCGACGAGGCCCACGACCCGACCAGCACCCATCCCTTCAAGGGCAACGTCGACCTGGACGAGCTGGAGGACGTGATCGACCGGGTGGGGGCCGACCGGATCCCCTACGTGAGCCTGGCGGCCACGGTGAACATGGCCGGGGGCCAGCCGGTGAGCATGGAGAACGTGAAGGCGCTGCGGGAGCTCTGCGACCGCCACGGCGTCCCGATCTACCTCGACGCCACCCGCTCCTCGGAGAACGCCTTCTTCATCCAGGAGCGCGAGGAGGGCTGGGGCGACGTCCCGGTGAAGGAGATCCTCCGGGAGTTCTGCAGCCACACCCACGGGGGATGGATGAGCGCCAAGAAGGACAACCTCGTGAACATCGGCGGCTGGCTGGCCGTGGACGACGACGACCTCTTCGACGAGCTCCGGAACCTCGTGGTCGTCTTCGAGGGGCTCCACACCTACGGCGGCATGTCCGGCCGCGACATGGAGGCGCTGGCCATCGGGATCGCCGAGTCGGTGGAGGACGACTACCTGCAGGCCCGGGTCGGGCAGGTGCGCTACCTCGGACAGCTCCTGGACGACTGGGACATCCCCGTCGTCAAGCCGGTGGGCGGCCACGCCGTCTTCCTCGACGCGGCGCGGATCTACGACCACATGCCCCAGGACCGGTTCCCGGCCCAGACGCTGGCCGCGAACCTCTACCTGGAGTCCGGCGTGCGCTCCATGGAGCGGGGGATCGTCAGCGCCGGCCGGGACCCGGAGACCGGCGACCACCGCTACCCCGACCTGGAGCTGGTCCGTCTCACGGTGCCCCGGCGGGTCTACACGCAGGCCCACATGGACGTGACGGCCGAGGCGGTGAAGGCCGTGTACGACGAGCGCTCCTCGGCGACGGGGCTGGAGTTCACCTACGAGCCCGAGCACCTGCGTTTCTTCCAGGCCCGCTTCCGGCCGCTGGAGGGCTGAAGGATGACGACGGGGAGCTGACCCGTGCCCGACCGGCCGTGGACACGGGAGGGCCTGGACCCGGCGGCGCTCCCCGCCGCGGCCCGCTGGGTGCTCGAGGCCGAGACGAAGCTCCGGAACGCCGGGCTCCCGCCGCTCCTGCGCCGGGACGACGATCCGTCCACGCCGTCCCTGTCCTTCCTGATCGCCGTGATGCTCGGCGTCGGCGCCGCGACGGCGTTCGTGTTCGCCGGGATGCGCGAGTCGCCCGGGCTCGGAATCGCCTTCGCCCCGGTGGCCGCCGCCCTCTGGGCGGGGACGATCGTCGGGCTGGAGCCGGGGCGGCTGGCCCGCGCCCGGCTCGGCCCCTGGCTGCCCGCCGCGGGGGCGTGGCTCGCCGTCCTCGGCGTGCTGGAGATCCTGCTGCTGGGCTGGGCACGCCCGCGCGCCGGCGTCACCGTCCTCCAGACGGCCCTCGCCGTCGCCTCCGGGCTCGTGGCGTGGGGGAAGGCCCGGCTCGACCTCGAGTCGTAGGAGCACGACAGGCGACGGGACCGGGCGTTCCCTTGACGGCGGGAACGCCGAACGGCTACCTGTCGTGGCGACTCACACGCGGATCCGTCGGGCCCACGGGGACGGAGCGGTCCGCCCGATCCTCCCGGCCCCCGCCCCGCCCGGCGACACAGGATCCCGAGCCACCCCGAGCCCAGCGGAAGAGGACGGCATGAGCGGTCAGCCCGGCGGTTCCGGCGGAAGCCCCCCGAGTCC
>CAYZLN010000125.1:0-2537 GCA_964479295.1 uncultured Gemmatimonadota bacterium | reverse complement strand
AAGAGGACGGCATGAGCGGTCAGCCCGGCGGTTCCGGCGGAAGCCCCCCGAGTCCCGGGGCGTCCGGTGCCTCGAACACGGGGGGCGACGC
Organism: uncultured Gemmatimonadota bacterium; assembly: GCA_964479295.1. Taxonomy (GTDB): domain Bacteria; phylum Gemmatimonadota; class Gemmatimonadetes; order Palauibacterales; family Palauibacteraceae; genus CAYVFM01. The sequence goes on along the minus strand of CAYZLN010000125.1, from coordinate 2,446 downwards.
CTCCGGCGCCTCCCGCGAGCAGTGGGGCACCCGCCTGGGCTTCGTCCTGGCGGCCGTGGGCTCGGCCGTCGGGCTGGGCAACATGTGGCGGTTCCCCTACCTGACCGCGGAGAACGGCGGGGCGGCCTTCCTCCTCCTCTACCTCGCCTTCGTCCTCTTCATCGGGCTGCCGGTGATGCTGGCCGAGTTCTCGGTCGGCCGGGGCTCGAAGAAGAGCCCCATCGAGGCGCTGCGCCACTTCGGCGGACGGAGCTGGACGCCGCTGGGCGTGCTCTTCGTCGCCACCGGCTTCCTGATCCTGGCCTACTACGGGGTCATCGCCGGGTGGACGCTCCGGTACGGCGTGGCGGGGCTGCTGGAGGGCTTCCAGGGCGTGGACGCCGCCGCCCGCTTCGAGCAGGTGGCCGGCGGGTGGGACGCCGTGCTCTGGCACCTCCTCTTCATGGCGCTCACCATCGGGATCGTGGGGATCGGGGTCCGCTCGGGCATCGAGCGTACCGCCCTCATCCTGATGCCGCTGCTGCTCCTCATCGTCGTCGGGATCGCCCTCTACGCCTCCACCCTCACCGGCGCCGGCGAGGGCTACGCCTTCTATCTGCAGCCCGAGTTCGAGCGGCTCCTCTCGGTCGAGGTGCTCTCCGACGCCGCCAGCCAGGCCTTCTTCAGCCTGAGCCTGGGCATGGGGGCCATGCTGACCTTCTCGAGCTACCTCTCGCGGGACGACGACCTGCCGCGGGAGTCGGTGACCATCGCCGCCTCGGACTTCCTCATCGCCTTCCTGGCGGGGCTGGCGGTCTTCCCGGTGGTCTTCGCCCTCGGGCTCTCGGGCGACGTGGGCGAGAGCACGGTGGGCGCGCTCTTCATCAGCCTGCCGGAGGCCTTCGGCGAGATGGGCGGCGGCGCCGGCCGGGCCGTCGGCGTCCTCTTCTTCGTCGCCCTCGCCGTGGGCGCCCTCACCTCCGCCATCTCGCTTCTCGAGGTCGTGGCGTCGTCGGTGATCGACGGGCTGGGCTGGGCGCGGAAGAAGGCCGCCGCGCTCTTCGGCGCCCTCATCGCGCTGGCCGGGGTGCCGGCCGCCTTCAGCCTCGACGTCCTGAGCCTCATGGACCAGCTCGCCGGGAACGTCTTCCTGATCGTGGGCGGCTTCTTCCTGGCCGTCTTCGTGGGCTGGACCATGGAGGGCGCGGAGGACGAGGTCCGGAAGGGGGCCGAGGGCGTCGGCTGGCTCCCCATCTGGAAGGGCTTCCTGCGCTGGGTCGTGCCGCCGATCCTGGCCTTCGTCCTCTGGTTCAGCGTCGGCGACACGGTCGAGATGATCCGCGGGCTGATCGGCGGCTGACGGGAACGGCTCCCCGGGGCCCTGCGCGCCGCCGAGAGGACGCGGGCGCCCGGATCAGCCTTCCCACGCCCGCTCCAGCTCCTCCCGCCAGGCCTCGTCGCGGCGGCGCACCGCCAGCGCCCGGCGCACCTCCCGCTCCGGGCGGCCGCCGCCCCAGCCGAGCTCGTCGGCCATGAGGTCGGCCACCCGCCGGCACACCGGCTCCAGCTCCCGCACCTCCCACCCGACGCGGGTGCGGCGGAAGAGGACGTCCTCCACGTGGAGCGCCATCTCGCGACGGGCGGCGTGCACCACCTCGGCCCGGAGGTACGGCCGGGCGTCGGCGACCGGCTCCCGCAGCCCCGGGCGCTCGTCCACGAGCGAGAGCACGGCGTCGGCCCCCGTGCCGTGGGCCCGGGCCAGCCGGTCGAGGGACGGCCCCGGCAGGCGGTGGGGGGCGGCCTCCTCCTCGAGGGCGGCGCGGAGGGCGTCCAGCTCCCCGAAGTCGCCTCCCGGCAGCGGGGCCTCGTCGGTGTCGCACCCGCGGTCCGCCTCGCGGTCGAAGGCCTCCTCGAGGAAGCCGGCCGCCCGGTCCACCAGCTCCTCGGCCATGTGGCGGTGGGAGGTGAGCTTGCCGCCGGCCACGGTCAGCATCCCCGGCGGGTCGTGGACGATCGCGAAGTCGCGGGAGACCTCCTCCGTGGCCGGGCCGTCGGAGCCGGGCCCCGCGCCCCCGGACCCGGCGGGCTCGCCCCCCTCCCCCGCCTCGGTCACCAGCGGCCGGACGCCCGCCCAGGCCCCCACCACGTCGTCGGGCTCCAGCGCCGCGCCGGAGAAGAGGCGGTTCGTGGACTCGAGCAGGTACGCCACGTCCTCCGCGGTGGGCACGACGTCGGCCGGGTCCCCCTCGTGGTCCTCGTCCGTGGTGCCGATCATCGTCAGGTCGCCCCAGGGGAGGACGAACATGATCCTGCGGTCCAGCGGCGACTCGAAGATGAGGGCCCGCTCGTGGCCCAGCCGCTCGCGCTCCACCTGCACGTGGCTGCCCCGGGTGGGCCGCAGGCGCCGGTCCCACGAGCCGCCGGCGCGCTCGAGCGTCTCGGCCGCCCACGGGCCCGTGGCGTTCAG
>CAYZLN010000124.1:1714-5881 GCA_964479295.1 uncultured Gemmatimonadota bacterium | reverse complement strand
GCGTGGGTGACGTCCTCCAGGTAGGTCACCGCGGGCCGGGTGTTCAGCTCCTCCAGCACGTGGTAGGAGCGCGCCCCCTGGGCGATGCGCGAGACGTCGCTGTTCGGGTCCTTCAGGTTGCCGAAGGTGATGGCCTCGGTGGGGCAGGCGCTCTGGCAGGCGGTCTCGATCTCGCCGTCCCGCACGAGCCGCCCCTCCTCCTTGGCCCCCACCTTCGCCCGGTTGATGCGCTGGACGCAGAAGGTGCACTTCTCCATGACGCCCTTCTCGCGCACCGTCACGTCGGGGTTGAGCTGGAGGTTCAGCGGGTAGGGGAAGTCGTAGCTGAACCAGTTGAACCGGCGCACCTTGTAGGGGCAGTTGTTGCTGCAGTAGCGGGTCCCGACGCACCGGTTGTAGACCTGGACGTTCAGCCCCTCGGGGTTGTGGTAGGTGGCGTAGACGGGGCACACCGGCTCGCAGGGGGCGTCGCCGCAGTGCTGGCAGAGCATGGGCTGGTGGACGGTCTGGAAGCCGGGCCCGTCGCCGTCCCCCAGGGCGCCGCCCTCGGTCTCCTCGTACCAGCGCTCGATCCGCAGCCAGGACATCTCCCGGCCCTGGGCGACGTGCTCCTTCCCCACCACCGGCAGGTTGTTCTCGGCGTAGCAGGCGGTGACGCAGGCCCCGCAGCCGTTGCAGGCGTTCAGGTCGATGGTCATGCCCCACCGGTACGGGCTCTCCGGGTCGGAGTCCCAGGCCGCCTCGACGAGCTCGCCCAGGTCGATCTCGTGCTCCTCCTCCCGGCGGCGGGCCTCCTCGACCCCCATCAGCTCGCCGATCTCCCGCCCCAGGTCGGTGTCCGACCCCTGGGGGACGACCAGCTCGCCCGTCTCGCCGGTGGCGACGACCTCGACGGTGCCCGGGGCCCACCGCACCTCGCCGCTGCCGGACGCCAGCAGGTCGAGGGGGTTCACCCCGCGCCCCTCGGCGTTCCGGCCGTAGGCGGTGTGGCCCTGGCCCAGGGGGAGGGCGACCGCGTCGGGGCGCACGCCCCGGTTCAGGTAGACCGGCGCCCGCACCGAGCCGGCGTCCGAGCGGACCTCGACGACGTCGCCGTCCTCCAGGCCCAGGGGCCCGGCGGTTTCGGGGTGCAGCTCCACCCACGAGCCCCAGACGACCTTGGTCACCGGGTCGGGGAACTCCTGCATCCACCCGCGGTTGGCGCCGCGCCCGTCGTAGAGCTGGGGCGTGGGGAAGACGACCAGGTCGAACCGGCCCTCCCCGGCGGCGTCCGGGAAGTCGAAGCCCCGGTCGGCCACGTCGCCCGAGAGCTCGACGTCGACGGGCTCGGCCGACCGGTCCCAGCGGCCGCCGCGCTGCAGCGACGCCTCCCACCAGTCCTCGAAGGGCTCGTCGGCGCCCCGTTCCGCGTGCCGCTCCCGCCACGCCGCGCGCAGGTAGTCGGAGAAGGCCTCGGCGCCGAAGGTCTCCGCCGGGTCGACGCCCGCCTCCGCGGCGACGCCCATGAGGGCGTCCTCGCGCTGGCGGGTGTCGAAGACGGGCCGCATCACCGGCTGGCCCAGCGCCCACTGCCCGGGGCGCACCTCGGCGTCGCCCCAGGACTCGAGCTCGTGGTGGGAGGGGAGCACCCAGTCCGCCGCCGCGGCGGTCTCGTCGGGGTGGGGGCTCAGCGAGACCACGGTGACGTCCTGGAGGGCGTCGGGGAGCCCCGTGGAGGCCGGCACGTCGTAGGCCGGGTTGGCGCCGGCCACCACGACGAGGTCGACGTCGCCCCCGTCGATCCGGCCCGCGAGCCCCTCCATCTCCGCGGCGGTGGCGGTGGCCGGCCGCACGGGGCCCGTGCCGAAGCGGACCGTCCGGCCCACGGCCCCCGTCGTCCAGTTCAGCAGCGCCACCGCGACGTGGGCGTCGGCGTCGGCCGAGTCGGCGGCCGCGGGGCCCGGCGGCAGCGCCACCGGACGCTCGGCGGACGCCAGCGCCTCGCCCAGGGCGCGGATCCGGTCGGCCGGGAGGCCGCTCCCCTCGGCGGCGCGCTCGGGCGTGAAGGGGACGAGGAGCTCGCGGGCCCTCCGGGCCTCCTCGCCCGACGACGCCTCGGCCACCACGCGGGCGACCGCCAGCGCCACCAGGCCGGCGGTCCCCGGGCGGGCGGGCAGCCAGTCGTCGGCGTTGGTCCCGGTCAGCGAGAGCCGGGGGCCGACGAAGGTCAGCGGGGCGTGGCGGCCGTCCTCCAGGTCGCGGGCCCGGGCGAAGCGCCGGGAGAGCTCCACCGGGGCGACCCAGGTGCCCTGGAAGTCGGCGCCGAAGGAGACCACGTGGTCGGCCTCCTCCAGGGCGTACTCCGGGATCTCGGCCCGGCCGAACGCGAGCTCGTGGGCCCGGCGCTGGGCCTCGTGGCCCAGCGGCTCCCACCGGAGGCGCTCGGCGCCCACGGCCTCGGCCCACTCGGCGCAGAACCGGTCGCGGGTGCCGGCCGTCGCCCCGGTGATCAGGACCGGGTTCTCCGCCGCCGAGAGCGCTTCACCGGCTCCGGCGAGCGCGTCCTCCCAGCCCGCCTCAGACAGGCCGCCGCCCTCCCGGCGCCGGGGGCCCCGGAAGCGGTCCGGGTCGTAGAGGTCCTGAAGCGCCGACTGGGCCAGCGCCGAGACCCCGCCCCGGCTGGTCGGGAAGTCGTCGTTCCCCTCCAGCATGATCGCCCGGCCGTCGCGGACCCAGGCGTGCAGCCCCAGCGGCTCCGGGCCGCCCTCGGCCAGGACCGTGGCGTAGGCGGTGTTCTCGCCCGGGGTGGTGTCGTCCGGGTCGACGAGGAAGGGGATGAGCCTGTCGGTGGTCTCGGGCGGCGAGCAGCCGGCCGCCGCGGCCCCGGCGCCGGTGACCCCCAGCAGCTTGAGGAAGTCGCGCCTCGACGGCCCGGCGGCGCCCTCGCCGGGGGCGGCCGCGGCCCCCTCGGACGCGTCCCCGTCGAGCAGCCCCCCGGCGGGCCCCAGCCGTCCGTCGAGGCGGCCGGGCCGTCGGGCCCCGTTCCCCCGGTTCGGGGCGGGGGCCTCGCCGGACCGGCCGCAGCCGCAGTCGGCGCCGTGGCCGCCCCCCGCGTCCGAGCAGCAGGCGTCGGCGCCGTCGTCCCCGGTCGGGGCTCGCGTCTCGCCGTCGGTGCTCATCTCCCCGTCCGTGCGGTCAGTAGTGACAGGTGGCGCAGTCGTCCGGGGCCCGGTCCTCGCCGTAGCCCGTGGCGATCGTCCTCGGGTACATCCCGACGGGCTGGCGGCCCTCCGGCGCGTCGGGGAGGTGGGCCTGCTCCACCAGCTCGTGGTCCGTGGCCACGTCCGAGTCGGCGGGCTGCTGCCGGTGGCAGCTCAGGCACCAGCCCATGGAGAGCGACGAGGCCTTGTAGACCCGGTCCATCTCCTCCACCGGGCCGTGGCACTCCTGGCACTGGACATCGTTCCTGAGGTGAGGCTGGTGCTTGAACTGCACGAACTCCGGGACCTTGTAGACCCGGTTCCAGGCGATGGGCTCGCCGGCGTCCCAGGCGCTCTGCAGCTTGCCGATGGCCGGCAGGTCGCGCCCCACCGTCCGGTGACAGCCCATGCAGACCGAGAGGGACGGCATCGTGGCCACCGGGCTCTCGCGGGTGCCGGTGTGGCAGTACTCGCACCCAACCTGGAGCTCGGAGACGTGGAAGCGGTGGCTGAAGGGGACGGGCTGCTCGGGGCCCCGGTCGGCGCGGCGGTGCGCGATGATCGCGCGCTCGGCCGGGGTCAGGGTGTCGGCCTCCGCGACCCCGGAGACCTGCTGCGCGGGGACCGTCCCGGGACGGGCCGTCGCGGTGTCGCGCTGCTGCGCCGGCGTCGGCGCGGCGGGCCCGGCGTCGTCGGCGGCCTCCGCGGCGGCGGGGTCGGACGGGGCGCCGTCGACCGTCCAGGCCACCACGGCCGCCGCGACGAGGGCCGCCGCGACCGCGGCGATGGCTGTCGGTCGTCGCATGCCCACGATCTCTCCCGGGATACCCCTCCAGAACTCCGTGGCGCGGGGATGCGGGACGGCCCTCGCCCGCCCCCGCTCAGGCCGGGCCACAAGGTATTGGGCTCGCGGCCCCGCGCAAGCAGGCGGGCCGGAGCGGACCGGCCCGAGGGGCTCGACCGACGCCGCAGCGGGCCATAGGCTCAC